>CAZMNL010000728.1:0-2117 GCA_964567525.1 uncultured Anaerolineaceae bacterium | reverse complement strand
AGGACGAGATGCTCAACTCGGTGGGCGTGTACAAGGAGCGCCTGAGCCAGTCCGCGCTGGTCGCCGCTATGCAGCGCGTCAGCGACGCGGAAGCGCAGCAGATCCGCGAGTGGCTGGACGCGAAGGGCATGACGTTCAAAACCGGCCCCAACGAAGCCACCGACCTGACCGGCGCGCAAATCCTGGCGCAGTGCAAGATGTACATCGCCGCCGTGCGCATCGCGGACGAGTTCGGCGCGGACACCATCGGCATCCAGTACCAGCAAGGACTGAAGGACATGTCGCCCGCCTCGGACCTGGTCGAAGGGCTGCTGAACAACGTCGAGCGCCCACCGGTCTATGACGCGGACGGGAACGAACTCTACGCAGGCGCGGCAGTGCCGCACTTCAACGAGGTGGACGAGTCCGCCGGGCTGGATGTGCTGGTCACCAACCGTCTGTGGAACGCGATGGGCTTCGACCCGGCCACCACGCTGCACGATCTGCGCTGGGGCGAGCACTACAGCGGCCCGGATGGGCTGGGCGGCACGGTGGACGATTACGTGTGGGTGTTCGAGATCTCCGGCGCGGCCCCGGTGTCACACTTCATCGGCGGCTACAGCGGGGCCATTGGCGAGCGCCAACCCCCGATGTACTTCCCGCTGGGCGGCAGCACGCTCAAGGGCATCAGCAAGCCGGGCGAGATCGTGTGGAGCCGCGTGTTCGTGGCCGATGGCGCACTACAGGTGGACCTGGGCCGCGCGACGGTCGTACACCTGCCGCTGGAGGAGACTCAGCGCCGCTGGGACGCGACCACCTCGCAGTGGCCGATCATGCACGCGGTCCTGCACGGCGTCAGCCGTGACCAGATGATGGCGCGCCACAAGGCCAATCACCTGAACGTGGCCTACGCGCCCACCGCCGCCGAGGCCGACAAGGCGCTGGCCGCCAAAGCCGCGATGTTCGCCGCGATGGGGTTGAAGGTGTATTTCTGCGGGGTGTAGATTCACCTCACCCCCGACGCGACCGCAGGTCGCGCGCCCCCTCTTCACACGTGGAGAGGGGGAGAAAACATCGTGCGAAAACGGGATACTGGCATGACAAATGAACCTGAATGGAAAAAAGCGCCCTACCTGACACCGCCGGAGCTATGGCGTAAGCTAAAACCGCTTGCACGGCAACACCGTCACGAACCAACACCGGCTGAAAACGCTCTCTGGGAAGCGATTCGCAATCGCAAAATTGCGGGCATGAAATTCCGCCGTCAACACGCTATTGACCGTTTCATCGTCGATTTTTTCTGCGCAGAAGCCCAACTCGTGATCGAGGTCGATGGTTCCATCCATGATTACACGCACGAAGAAGACGCTATCCGCCAGGAATTTCTTGAAACGCAGGGACTGCGCGTGATCCGGTTTAGCAACGCGCAAGTGCTGGAAGATATCGAAGGCACGCTGGAAGCAATACGGATCGCGCTCGCAGATGCACCCGAAGGCGCAAGCTGACTCGTTGCAGAACGCAAAGTCCCCTCTCCGCGTGTGGAGAAGGGATTTAGGGTATAGGCATTAAGTTTAGCGATTGAACGCCGGTTTACCTCACCCCCCAGCCCCCTTGCCAGCCTCCGGAGAGGGGGAGTCCGAGTTTTCTCAAGTCCCCTCTCCACGTGTGGAGAGGGGATTTAGGGGTGAGGTGAATCTCACAACGTCGGATTGAAGCTGAAGTAGATCGTAAACAGCACAATCGTCACGACCGTGTACAGCGTCAGCACGTTGTTGATGTAGCGCCGTTCGTGCTCGATGCCGCCACGCATGTACAGCGGGATGATGAACGGCGGCGGCAGGATCAGCAGCGTGAACAGTGCCGCCTCGAAACCCTCTTCCAGCCCCAGAAGGCCGCGCACCAACACCACGTTCAGCAGCAGCGCCAGCGGGATCAGGATCACCAGCCGGATGCCGATCACGGGCAGCATCTCGCGCAGCCCCTCGAACTCGAACTTGATCCCGTAGCCGATGATGATCAGGATCAGCGGGATCGTGAGGTTGCTCAGGAATTCGAGCGTGCGCATCGCTGCGCCGGTGACGACCGTGTCTTCCAGCCAGTCCTGCGCGCCGATGATGTTGAAGATAATCCCGGCCATG
>CAZMNL010000727.1:0-2118 GCA_964567525.1 uncultured Anaerolineaceae bacterium | reverse complement strand
TTCCCCCTCTCCAACTTGTTTGGAGAGGGGGCGCGAACTTGTTCGCGTCCAGGGCGTGAGGTTGCCTTTTACCCCCCGAACGGCGTCGGCGAAGCCAGGAACGGCAGCGCGGTCGGCGTGGGGAACAGCGTCGGCGGGTCGATGGGCGTCGCGCCGAGCCACGCGCGCCAGTTGCGCTCCAGCGCCAGCGGATCGAGGCCGGTCGCCATTTCGAGCGCGTCGTTCAGCGCGAGGTCCTGCGCCAGCAGCCCCATGATCTCCGCGTGGATGCCCATGCCCCACTGCTCGACAAGGTACTTCCAGAACATGTAGCCCATCGCGTAGCCGCGCAGCGAGTTCTCGCCGTCGATGCTGGGGCCGGTGCCTTGCAGCAGCGTGGGCAGGTTGCCCGCCTGCGCCAGGTTGCGCACCAGGTTCACGTCGTAGCTGTCGTCCAGCGCCTCGTAAAAGCGCGCGTCGCCCTCGTAGAACCAGCCGGGCGTGATGCGCGTGCGCCCAGGGAACAGGAACTCGTACTGGTGCATATGCTCGACCTCGTGCAGCACCGTCTCGTAGGCCAGCGCCTCCGCCGAGCCGAACAAAACCTGCGCCGTGCCGCCCCAGGCGTCGCTGGTCACGCCCACCGAGACGTAACCGAGCGACGATGTATCGTAGCTATCGACGCGCCATTCGTTGAACGACTCAAAATCGTGGAACAGGATCACGCGCGGTTTGTACGGCAGCGTAGCCCCCCACCCCGCGATATACTTCTCGCGCGTTTCGGCCAACGCCTGCCCGACCAGGACCCCGACGCTCTCCGACAGATTCTCCGAGAAGATCAGCGCGTCGTCGGTTTCGTAGCGCAGCCAGGGCCGCGAACTGTCTTCGTATTCGGCCATTGCGCGTTCGGTGACGAACTCGTTTCCGGCCTCGTCGCGCAGCTTCCAGGTGTAATAGACCGCCACCCAGGGCGGGACCCCGGTCCCGCCGGTGGGCGTCCACGTCGCCGTGATCGTGCCGGTGGCCGGGTCGATCAGGCCAGTTTCGCGCCGCACGCGGATCGGCTCATTCGGACGATTCGCGGCGCGGTGCTGCCACTCCACGCGCGCGCTGACAATCGCGCCGCCGCTGCTCGCCGCATCCAGCATGAAGGTGAACCCGTAGGGGTAGCTGCTGGCGAACTCGTTGGCGTTCACCGTCCACTCGGCGTCATTCCGTAACGGCGCGGGCACGCCATTCCCGGCCATGATCGCCGCGTTCCTGCGCGTATCCGCGTGCGTATCCGCGTGCGTGTCCGCGTGCGTGTCCTGCGCCGTCGCGGGCGTGATCGCCGCGCTGAGCACCACTAATCCGGCCATCGCCAATACCAGCGCCGCGATCCCTGCCACTGCCATCCGTCGTTTCATCGGTTTTCCCTTGTGTATACGTGACTATCTCAACACAGATATACACGTTTCCGCGCAGAGTGGCAAACCCGCGAATCACGAGCGCCGCTCGCCATAAAACACCCACGCCAGAAAGCGGTCAATGTCGTATTGAATCATCGGCCCGTTCACGCCCACCGGCAGCCCGTCGATGCCGTGCCGCCCCCAGGGAATACGCAGCAGCACGGACACCACACCCGCCGCGCACAGGTGGTTGACCAGCAGTTCACCGTGATGCGGGGGCACGGTGCGGTCCTGCTGCCCGTGAATGATCAGCGTCGGCGGTACGCCCGGCGTGACGTGCGTCACCGGAGCCGCGCCCGCGTACACGTCGGGGATATCGTCCGGCAGGCCGCCGAGAAGCTGCGCGACCGCCCCTTCCGGGTCCGGGGGCCACAGCCGCAGGTCCGCCGGTGCGCCGCTGACCACCACCGCCGCGACACGCTCATCTACGCCGCCCGCCGCATCCTCAAAGCACCCCGCCGGGAAGCGCGCATCGCCGGGCGTATAGGCAGCCATCAGCGCGAGATGTGCGCCCGCCCCGCGCCCCACCAGCGCGATACGGTCCGGGTCGATGTTGAAACGTTCCGCGTTGGTCTTCACCCAGCGGATCGCGCATTTTACGTCGCTCAGCGGCGCGGGCCACCCCGCGCCCAGCCGGTACTGCACATCAAACACCACGAAGCGTGTGCCTGCCTCCGAGGCGGGTACCGTA
>CAZMNL010000726.1:0-2118 GCA_964567525.1 uncultured Anaerolineaceae bacterium | reverse complement strand
GCGCGAGTTCATATTGCGCCACGCGCCGCCCGATCAGGCTCAGGTCCGCGCGGCGCAGCCCGGCCCCGAACGACGCCGGCGGCAGTTCGCCGGACCCAAACAGCGCCTCAACAAACTGTGCGATGCTCACCGGGCGGTCATCGGGATGCATCGACATCGCCCACAGGATCGCGCGCGCGGTGCGATCTCGAATCTGCGGGTTGATGTCGCGCGGGTCGCGCAGGGTGCGCGGGTTGAGAAAGCGCTGCCGCGCCTCGACCGGCGGCGTACACGTCACCAGGTGATAGAGCGTCGCGCCCAGCGCGTAAATGTCGGTGCGCACGTCGGTATCGCCCAGGTCGCCGCCGTATTGTTCCAGTGGGGTATAGAGCGCTGTGCCGCGTCCCTGCACGACCGTGATCGTGCGCTGGTCGTCCGTGGACATGATCTCCACCAGCCCAAAATCCACCAGCTTGATCAACCCGTCCGGCGTCAGCTTGATGTTGGCGGGTTTGATGTCGCGGTGCAGCACGGGCGGCTTCTGCGTGTGCAGATAATGCAGCGCGTTGGTGAGCTGGCGCGTCCAGTCCAGCACCACGTCTTCGGGGATGAACTCGCCGCGCCGGAGCGCCTGCTCAACCGCCTGCCGCAGATCGTAGCCCGGCACAAAGTCCATCACCAGGAAATCGCGCCCGCTCTCGGAGAAGTAGTCCGATACTTTGGGCAGGTTGGGATGATCTAACCGTGCAAGCGTGCTGGCCTCGCGCTGGAACTGGCGGCGGTCCTGTTCGCGCTGTTCGGGCGCGTCGTCGGGGTTGGTGCGGATGTCCTTGATCGCGGTGAAACGTCCGGCCAACCGCCGGTCAGTGGCCTTGTAAATACAGCCCATTCCGCCCTGCCCGATCACCTCAACGATCTCGTAACGCGCGCGCAGCATTTCTCCGGGCTTGAGGTACGGCATAAGTACGGTTATACTCCTATTAGCCTATTCGCTATATAATTGCACTGATAAAACTCAATCGTGTGAGCCGCCGCCTGTAACGTCTCTGTCACGATAGCCCGGCGCACAACAAATGTCAAGGATGAGCAACGATGTCTGAACCCGCAGATAAACCAGTCCTGATCATTCACGAGGGCGAAAAAGCCGGCCAACGGTGGACGATCCATGAGGATGAACTCATCGCGGGGCGCGGCGTTGAGTGCGATCTTGTGCTGCCCGAACGCCAGGTTTCCCGCGAGCATATCCGCATTTACCGGTCCGGGGATACCTATTACCTGGAAGACCTGGACAGTAAAAATGGCACCTGGGTCAATGGCAAACAGCTTCAGGCCGCTACCGTCCCGCTGAAGGACGGCGACGAGATTCAGATCGCTATGGCGGTCAAGATCACGTTTGTCGGCTCGGCGGCCACCGCCCCGCTGCTGGTGGACGAAATCCGGCTCACGGGCGGACGCCTGCAAATCAACCACGACTCGCGGCGCGTCTTCATCGACGGCATCGAGATCGACCCCCCGCTGAGCCTGCCCCAGTACCGGCTGCTGGAACTGCTCTACGATGGCGAGGGCGCAGTCTGCACGCGCGATGAAGTGGTCGAGGGCGTGTGGCCGGAGGCGGTCGGCGAGGGGGTCAGCGAACAGGCGATTGACGCGCTGGTGCGCCGCCTGCGTGACCGCATCGCCGAGGTGGACCCCGATCACCAGTACATCGTCACGGTACGCGGGCACGGCTTCCGCCTGGATAATCCTGAAGACAAGTGACACACCACGCACTTGAACGCCTGACACCCTGCCGGGCGACTCGCGCTGAGTCGCCCGGCATTTCTTCGGGACTATTCACCCGAACTTTCCCGCATCGCAGCCAATTTGCGTTATAATGGGGGGAATTTCGACTCGGAAAGGATAGAGACTTATGCAGCAAGTAGATACTTTGCTCGTGCATGGCGTCGTGCTGACGATGAATACCGCGCTTGAGGTCTTCCCGGATGGCGCGGTCGCCATTCAGGGCGATCAGATCGTGGCGGTGGGCGCGGCGGACGCATTGCAAGCGGAATATACCGCCGGTGAGGTGTGCGACTGTCGCGGCCAGATTATCATGCCGGGGCTGGTTAATACACACACGCACATGCCCATGACGCTGCT
>CAZMNL010000725.1:0-2119 GCA_964567525.1 uncultured Anaerolineaceae bacterium | reverse complement strand
GCGGTGGCGGTGGCGGGCGTCCCGATATGGCGCAGGCGGGCGGTAAGGACCCCGACAAACTCGGCGCGGCGCTGCAACATGCCGCCGACCTGATCGCCGAGGCGCTCGGCGGGTAGCCTGCGCATTCGCTCTCTGCTCCCCTTCCCCAAGGGAAGGGGTTGTGGGGGATGGGGTCATGAATGTCACTGCGCAGGCGGGCGGCAAAGACCCCGACAGGCTCGGCGAGGCACTGCAACACGCCGCCGACCTGATCGCCGGGGCGCTCGGCGGGTAGGCATATTTTTGGGATAAAGCACCACCATGCGCGATGATATCTACACCCTGCAACTCGAACCTTACGACGACGCCGTCTCCGTTAGTGATCATTTAAACTTTGTGGATGCGCGGCGCGTGCTGCTGCTGTGGCCGCCACAGGGCCGCGTGCTGACGCGCAAACTCGACCTGCTGTTGGTCCAGCGGCAGGCGGCGCGTCTGGGGGTGGCGCTGGCGCTGCTCACGTCCGATCCCGACGTGATGGAGCACGCGCACGACCTCAATATCTCGGTCTTCCCGGACGAGCAGACCGCCGCCCGCACCCGGTGGAAACAGCCGCGCGAAGCCGTCTTTGCTGCGCCACCGCGTGCCAATGAGGACGCTGCTGCCGTCGCGCAGCGCGTCGCGGAACTGCGCGGCAGGCCGCTGACGCCCGGCGAGTGGCGGCTGCGCCAGGTCGGGCGCTGGGTGCTGTTCTTCGGCCTGATCGTGATGCTGTTCACTGGGCTGATGCTCGCCACGCCGAGCGCCACCGTCACGCTGACGCCCGCCAGCCGGCAGGTCTTTGAAACCGTCTCGATCATCGCTGACCCTGCTTTGACCGATATCGATATCGAAAATTACCAGATGCCCGCTTCCGTCGTCTCGCTGCAAGCCACCGCACATGTGACGGTTGAGGCGACCGGCTTCGAGACGGCGGGCGCGTCGCTGGCGCAGGGACTCGTTACCCTCCGCAATTCCACCGATGCGCCGTTCCTGATTCCGCTGAATACCATTGTTGCCACCAGCACCACCCTTCCGATCCGCTTCGCCACGCAGATCGAAACCACGCTGCCCGCCGGGGACTCCGCGACGGTGCAGGTCCCGGTGCAGGCGCTGCCGGAACACGCGGGCAGCGAAGGTAACGTCGATCCCGGCGCGATCAACCGCGTGGAAGCCGAGTTCGCGGACGCGGTGACGGTCACAAACCCGAACGCGACCTACGGCGGCGCGCGCCAGGACGTGAAGACCGTCACGCGCAGCGATCATGAACGGCTGATCGTGCTGGGCCGCCAGCAGTTGTTACAGAACACGCGCGACCTGCTGCTGCATCAGTTGACCGGCCAGCAGTTCCTCGTGCCCGGCTCGCTGGTGATCATCGAAGAGCGCCCGGAATGGACCCACTACAGCTCAGTGATCGGCGACGTGACCGACAGCGTGACGCTCAACCTGCGCGCCACCGTGCAGGCCGTCGTCGTGGACGAGCGGCAGGCGCAGCAGGTCGCCTTCGCGGGACTCGCACCCTACATCCAGCCGGGGCTGGAAGTCTCGCCGCAGGCGTTGACCTTCACGCGCGGCGAGATCGTCAGCATCGCCCCCGATGGGCGCGTCACTTTCCTGATGACGGTGCGCGGCAATCTCTCCGTCGCCATCGATCCCGGCTACGTGCGCGAAGTCGTGACCGGGCGGACGATCAGCGACGCGCGCCGCCGCCTGGAATCCGAACTGCTGCTCGACCCCAACCGCCCGCCGCAGATCGACACGTGGCCCGCGTGGTTCAACCGCCTGCCGCTGCTGCCCGTGCGCATTGACGTAAAGGTCAACGTACCGTGACCGGATTTTGCAAAAACGGGTACAATTGAACTGACGCTTAACTCAGCAGGACACAGCCTATGGTCGTCGATACCCGGCACATCACACTCGCAGAATTTGAGGCTTACATCGCGCGGCCCGAAAACGCCGACCGGCGCTTCGAATATATCCGGGGGGAGATTGTCGAAGTGGTTTCCAATAACTTCTCGTCCACCGTCGCTATGCGCGTGGGTGGCTGGTTGATGGCGTTTGTCGAGCAGCACCAACTGGGGCGCGTGACCGGGGCTGACGGCGG
>CAZMNL010000724.1:0-2124 GCA_964567525.1 uncultured Anaerolineaceae bacterium | reverse complement strand
CGATGTCACCGTCTACGCCCGCCTGCCGGTGGACCAGCTTCCACCCCTGACCGCCGCCCTGCAAGAGCTAACCGCCGGTCAGACTACGCCTGTCCTACTGGGCGAATCCAACGATTGACAGCCGTTCGCCCTTTGTTAAACTCGCCGCAGCGCATAATCCCAGACGAAAGAATTGGACGCATGACCGACGAGCTTATCGGCACAACCTTAGATGGGCGCTACCGTTTCGAAGTCCTGCTCGGCTCCGGCACGTTCGCCGAAGTCTACCGCATCACCGATCTGCACCGCCGCGCAACCCTGGCCGCCAAAGTCCTGCGCGCCGATATCGCCCGCGACTCCCGCCTGCTGGAACGTTTCCAGCGCGAAGCCGCGCTGCTCGCGCGTTTGCAGCATCCCAACATCGTGCGCTACTACGATATCGTCCAGGCTGACGACTACCGCTTCATCCTGATGGACTACATCCCCGGACGCACGCTTAACGACATCTTGCAGGAAAGCAGCGCACCGCTGCGCCCGTTCAAAACGCTGGACATCCTCACCCCGTTGGCGTCCGCGCTGCACTTCGCGCACAACGAAGGCATCATCCACCGCGACCTGAAACCGGCCAATATTCTGCTGCACGAAAACGGTACGCTGTTCGTCACCGACTTCGGTATCGCGCGCCTGCTCAACGTCTCCAGTGAACTCACGATGGGCGCGGCGCTCGGCACGCCGCTGTACATGGCCCCGGAGCAGATCACGGGCGACCCGGTCACGGTCGCCACCGACATCTACGCGCTGGGCGTGCTGCTCTACCGCATGTATGCCGGGCGCGTCCCGTTTCGCGGCGACTCGCCCCTGGCGAGCGGATCGTCAACCTCGGAGCGCATCATCTACGAGCACATTCACGACCTGCCGCAGCCGCCCGCCGAAATCAACCCGCAGCTTGATCTCGCCGTGCAGGAGATCATCCTGCGCTGCCTGGAAAAACCCCCCGCCCGCCGCTACGCATCGATCAGCGACCTGTACGACGCGCTCGCCGAGGCCATCGGCGCGCCACCGGTGGATATCGACGATGCCTCTATCACAGCTCAATACCGCGCCGTCAGCGATGCGCCGCCGAACGATGCGTTGCCGGATGGCCCACCGCAGATCAAGCTGCCAGAGTGGTCGCAGTTCATGCCGCCAATTGAACAGGCTGGCCCCGCCCCGGATGACGACGATTCCGACCTCGCCGAAACGCTGCCACCGCAGTCTGCGCCACCGCCCAACCGCATCGAACACCCGGTTCCGCAGCCGGAAACCCAGCCGCACCTCGAAGACCAGCTACATGAATCCGCGCGCACCATTGCACACCAGCCCGCCGCCGATATGGGCCGCACCATGCCCCGCGCTCCGCGCGTGCAGCCGCACACCCACCCGACTCCGCGCCATCTCGCGCGCCCGCCGCAGCCGGATTACATCGCCGCCCCGCAGGATACCGGGCCGCATCATGCCCCGTTCTACGCGCCACGCCGCCGCAGCGCGTTGACCTGGATCGCGCTCGCCGGAGGTCTGCTGGTGCTGGTCATGATCTGCCTTGCAGCGCTGTATTTCAGCGGCATGTTTGACAGCAGCAGCACATCCGACCCCGGCGCGGATATCACGCTCAGCGCGCGGCCCGGCACGCTGCCCGACCACACCGCGCCCCCGGTCATGACCCCAATCACCGGGCGTAGCGGCGGCACGCGCATCACCTTCGATTCGCGGCGTGCCGGAACCCTGGATATTTACATCACGGACGCCGATGGAACCAACCTGCAACAGCTTACCGGCACATCCGGCGCGGAACGCGGCCCCGCCTGGTCACCAGACGGAACCCAGATCGCCTTCTATGGAGCCTCCGCCGAAAACGGCAATTATGATATCTACGTGATCAACACCGACGGCACGAACCTGCGCAACCTCACCGGCTCGCCCGACAGCGATGATCGCTATCCTGCCTGGTCGCCGGACGGAACCCAGATCGCCTTCCACAGCAACCAGAACGGCGACTTCGATATCTTCATCATCAACCTGGATGGCACCGGTATGCGCGCCGTAACCACCAGCAGCGCCGACGATCTCGGCCCCTATGAGGTTGCCCAGGATTTTGCGCCGGAGGGC
>CAZMNL010000723.1:0-2124 GCA_964567525.1 uncultured Anaerolineaceae bacterium | reverse complement strand
GTAAAATTCACCCCGTATAAGAATCGCGCAAGAAAGCCACAAAAATCGCGCAAGAACCCCGCCGCCTCCCTTATCGCGCGGATCGCCGCGTGCTACAATCGTCACACATCGACTCGCTAACCAGACCGGACACCGTATGTTTTTACTGCCCGATTACCGCGTTCGCCAGCGCGATTACCTGCTGGATATCAGCCGCGCGCTGACTTCGCGGCTGGACTTGCAGGAAGTGCTGCGCATGATCCTGCACGCCGCGACCACCATGCTCGCCGGAGAGATCGGCATCATCGCGCTGCGCCACGAGGACAGCTTCCATGTGCGCGCCGCGATTGGCGTCGAGAGCGAGCATATCGAACTGTTCGACGACCTGCTGCACGAGCTGCCCCAACAGGGCGCGGAACAGGTGGATGTCGCCCACTTCCAGAGCCGGATGCGCAGCGTCGCCCGCCGTATCGACCTGAATCTGCGGCAGGTCGTCTCGCTGCCGATGTCGTTCGGCGAGGATATGCTCGGCATCCTGTTCATCTTCCGCAGCTACGCCGGGACCCCCAACGAAAACGATTACCGCCTGCTGCAAAGTTTCGCCGATCAAGCGGCGATTGCCGTGCATAACGCGCGGCTTTATGAGCGCTCCAACCACGAGCGCAAACGCTTAGCCGCGATCCTCGATCACAGCGCCGACGGTGTGATGATCCTGGACTCCGATCTGCGCGTGGAAAGCTGGAATCGCGCCATCACGCGCATGACCGGCCTCACCGCCGATCACGCCATCGGACGCCCGCACGACGTGGTGATCCGCTGGGAGAGCCGCGAACTGGGCCAGACGCTCGAAGAGGCGATCCAGGACGGCTGGCCGTGCAACGCCTCCGCCACGAACCCCGCCGGGACCGTCTACGTGCAGGGCGACATCGAACGGCTGGACGGGACCACGCTCAGCGTCGGGATCACCTATGCCCCGCTGACGCGCGAAGACGGCACGCTGCAAAACATCATCGCCAACGTGCGCGATATCACCCACTTCCGCGAGGCCGAGCGACTCAAATCGACGTTTATCTCGGTGATCTCGCACGAACTGAAAACCCCGGTCGCGCTGATCAAAGGCTATGCCGACGCGCTCAACCGCGAGGACGCGCACTGGGACCAGAACACCGTGCGTAACGGCCTGACGGTGATCGAAGAAGAAGCCGACCGCCTGACCGAACTGATCGAAAACCTGCTGGCCGCGTCCAAGCTGCAAGCCGAGGGCATGAAGATCGTCCAGGAAGATGTGCGGCTGCCCCGGCTGGCGCAGCAAGCGATTGAACGCTTCCAGACACAGACCGACCACCACACCCTGATCGCCAGCTTCCCCGACGATTTCCCGGTCATCACCGGCGACTCGCGGCGGCTGCGGCAGGTGCTCGATAACCTGGTCAGCAATGCGATCAAGTACGCGCCCAACGGCGGCGAGATCGCCATTCGCGGCACGTATGACGATCACTGGGTGCAGGTCGATGTCAGCGACCAGGGCGACGGCATCCCGCCCGACCAGATCGACCGCATCTTTGAGCGCTTCTACCGCGTGAACAACAGTCTCGCGCAGAAAGCGCCAGGGACCGGCCTGGGCCTGTATCTCGCCAGCGCGGTGATCAACGCGCATCGCGGCAAAATCTGGGCCAGCAACAATCCCGACGGCGGCGCAACCTTCACGTTCGTCCTGCCCCGGCAGGGGTAGGAATCCGGCCTGTGCGGGGCTGGACGACAGCCCACAGCATTTGGTACACTTCGCCAGGATAAAGCGAAAGAGGCAAACGACCGGTCGCCGGTGTTCGGGGGCGGGTTTCTGAACCCACCCCTACAAGTCTCACGTGAATTCAACAGACCGCAACGGACCGCGAATTGAGGCTCAGGGGGAAATCAAATCGCGCGTGGGGTACTCACGCATCCCGCCGTCTGTCTTTTAGCTTAAAGCTAACCGCTTATCGCTTAGAGCGACTTTCACAGGAGCTAGCCATGCCGCTGCGCGGCACCACGAAGAGATGAAAATGGGCGCTCATCGCCCTACGCCCGACGGTCAAACCGTCGGGCTATATACCTGCTGGACCGCCAAGCGGCCCGCTGATCGCGCGTTTAGCCCCGTTTACGGGG
>CAZMNL010000722.1:0-2124 GCA_964567525.1 uncultured Anaerolineaceae bacterium | reverse complement strand
CCCCTCTCCTAATCAGGCGCTTGCTGCGCAAGCGTTGGAGAGGGGGAGTCTGAGTCTGCAACGTCCCCCACCAATCTGCCTCTCAGCGGTTCCTCAGCCAGCGCACAGCAAAATCCTCTACAATCTGTCTAGAAAAAGCACGAGTCGCCGGTTCTCAAACTGACCACTGATAACTGTGAACTGATGACTCCAAACCACGAAAGGGGCGTAAAACCATGTCATTCTTTGCGATTTGGGGCGCGGCGGCGCTGGTCGTGTGGGCGTTCGCTACGCTGATCTGGATCGTCAGCGTGATCATCAAAAACGTGAGCATCGTCGATATCTTCTGGGGCCTGATGTTCATCCTCAGCGCGGGCGTGTACTACGCGCTCGGTGATGGCTACACGGGCCGTAAACTGCTGATCACTGTGCTGGTGACGATCTGGGGGCTGCGGCTGGCGGTGCATATCGCGGCGCGCAACTTCGGCAAGGGCGAGGACTACCGTTACCAGCAGTTCCGCGAGCAATACGGGCCGGAGCGTTACTGGTGGTTCAGCTATTTCCAGGTGTTTCTGCTGCAAGGCGCGCTCAGCCTGGTGATCTCGCTGCCGCTGCTGGCTGCGCAGCACTTCGGGCCGGACCACTTCACCGTGTTCGACGTGATCGGCGCGGGGGTGTGGGGCGTGGGCTTCTACTTCGAGGCGGTCGGGGACTGGCAGTTGGCGCGCTTCAAGCGCAACCCGGCCAACGAGGGACAGGTGATGGATCGCGGGCTGTGGGCCTGGACACGCCACCCCAACTACTTCGGGGATGCCACCGTCTGGTGGGGTTATTACCTGATCGCGCTGGGAACGGGCGTGTGGGGCGCGCTGACGATCATCGGCCCGGCGCTGATGACGTACCTGATCGTGTTCGTGTCCGGCGTGGCGATGCTGGAACGCAACATGCGCAAGAAGCCGAAATACGACGACTACATCGCGCGCACGAGCGCGTTTTTCCCGCGCCCGCCCAGGCAGACGTAAGGACCGCATCCGGCGCGCGACCTCACCCTCGACGCACGCTTACGCGCGCGTCTCGACCTCGCCCGCGCGCCTCAGTCCTCGTCCACCCAGTAGCACGCGCGGCGCTCGTCTTCCGAAAGGGACTTCACCGCGTCGTAGTACGCCTGCCGCAGGTCCTCGGCAGTCTGAAAACGCGAATTGGGGTCTTTGGCGAGCGCCTGCAATAAAAAACCCTCCAGGCGCGCGGGGAAGTGGGGATTCAGCTTGCGCGCGCGCGGCACGGGCTGGTCCACGTGGGCCAGTGCGATCATCTGGGCGTTCGCGCCCTGGTATGGCAGGCGGCCCAGCAGCAGCTCGAAGATGATCACGCTCAGCGAATACAGGTCGGAGCGGGCGTCCGCCGCCGCGCCCATCGCTACTTCGGGGGCCATGTACTCCGGCGTGCCGACCGAGACGCCCGCCGCCGTCAGCGTGGTATCCAGGCCGGGGCGCTTGCCCAGGCCGAAGTCGGTCATATACAGGTGATTGCCGTCGCCGCGCCGTTCGAGCAGCACATTGGCGGTTTTCAGGTCGCGGTGCAGCACATGGTGCAGATGTCCATAACCGAGCGCCACAGCCAGCGGTCGGATGATCTGCCACGCGGTCAGCGGGGAAAAACGGTGGTGCATGAGAATGCGCTCCAACGACGGCCCCTTGATCAACTGCATGACGATGTACAGAAAATCGCCCCACTGCCCGAAGTCGTACACGCGCACGATGTGCGGGTGTTCAAGCGTGCGCATCAGTTCGGCTTCGCGCCAGAAGCGCGTGCGAAACTGGTTATCTTCCGCGTATTCCGGCAGCAGCACCTTGAGCGCTACCGCGCGTTCGTGTTGGATGTCGAGCGCCTGGTAGACGCGCCCCATACCGCCAATGCCGATATTGCGCCGCACCAGGTAATCACCGACCATTTGCCCGATAATCTGCGTATCCACTCGTAATATCCCCTGCCTCTATGCCGAGCGTGGATGGTGGTCTTTATGATACTGCACTGCGAATGCCTGCGAAAACACGCGCTCACTCCGGGTGCATTCCAGAATGGGGGCAGAGTTTTTTCACCACAGAGAACACAGAGATCACGGAGAAATTATGGGAGAAAACCCTA
>CAZMNL010000721.1:0-2133 GCA_964567525.1 uncultured Anaerolineaceae bacterium | reverse complement strand
GGACTCGCAATCCTGGCCGGGACCGCGATCCAGGTGCGCGACACGCACCGCGATTATCTCGCGTGGTGGGATAACAACGACCATCCCTGGCGCGTCTATGGGCGTGAATTACAACACGGCGAATGGTTCTTTCGCGGCGATCACCGCGCGCTTGGTGAATGGCTGAGCGCGCAGGATGGCCCGCTGCTGATCCCGGCGGCTGCGCTCAACGTGCAGACCGTGCGCACCTGGCTGCTGGACGCTTATCCAAAGGTCGAAGCGGCCCCAGACATGATCGCGCTGCCGCCGGAGACGCGCGTCGTGTTCCCCTGGGCGCTGGAACTGGGCAGTTCTTGGGCCGGTGCGCAGCAATACGCGCTGCTACACGGCGACACGATCACGATCCTGCCACCGCTGACGGAACCGGCGCGTATCGACTTGCTGGAAAGGACTGTCCGCGCCGACACATTTTTCCGCGCGAACGGGGATCCGTTGGGAATCTTACTGCCGGTCCCGGCGGGATGGGATGTGGAAACCTTGCCGCGTGTGGAAACGGACACAATGCCGCTGGTCCGCTTTGAGGACGGCGCGCAGATCGCCGCGTGGCGCGGCCCGGACACGCTCAGCGGCACGGAGGCGCAGACGATCACGGTGACGCTGGATTGGGGCGTTGTGGGGGGAGTCAACCACTTCTACAGCACGTTCGTGCAGCTTCAAACGCAGGATTACGACGCCATCGCGCGCGACGAAGGCGAACTCTGGCGCTGGCTCTACCCGCCGCCGCTGTGGGAGTCCGGCGCGGCGATCCCCACCCCCTACACGCTACACATCCCCGCCGATCTCGCGCCGGGCGCGTACCGGATGGCAGCGGGCGTGTACCTGGGTCCGTACCCCGCACTGCGGCAGGCCGTGCGCGAATCGCGTTATGGCGCGGTGAATGATATGGCGACAGTCGCCTGGATCAAGGTCCCGCAAGCGCCGCCCGCCCCACTCGACAATCCCGTCCCGCTGGACGCCGTGATCGCGGAGTCCTTCGCGCTGGACGGGATGGAGGCGGCGCGGCTGGATGACGGCACCGTGCAGATCACGCTGGCGTGGGAGTCGCTGGCGGACCGGCCCGACCTCGACGCGACGGTGTTCGTGCATGTGCTGGACACGAACGGGAATCTCGTCACGCAGAGCGACATCCCGCCCGCCTACCCGACCTTCATCTGGGACGCGGGCGAGCGCGTGCAGACCGTCCACGCGCTCGCTATCGGAGAAGCCGATCCCGCTGGATTGCGACTCATCGCCGGAATGTACACCTTCCCCGGCCCGGTGCGCCTGCCCGCCGTGCAGGACGGCGCGCCCGCCCCGGATGACCTGATCACGCTGGGATCGTTGGCGGCGGTGTTGGAGTAACGCGCGAATCGCTGGCCCGCAGAATCAGCCCCCATCCGGCGCGTAATCCGCGTCAGGATCGAGCGGTCCCAGGGCGTCGGCTTCTTCGTGCAGCGCGGCGAGATCGTCCTCGCTGAGTCCGCTTTGCAACAGCACCCCGCGCAGTGACGGCTCGGTGATCTCGTCATGGACGCGGAGCACGTGGATATAGTGCGCGCGCAGACACGCCTGCCACTCGTCGAAGAAAACGCCTTTTTGATCGCTCATAGAAACGCCGCAATCAACGGCTGTCCGGGCTGCCAATTTTGTCCTGCTCGGCCTGCTTCTGATAGCGTTCGAGCCGTTTCAGGCGCTCTTTGTGGGTGCGGGCGTTGCGCATTTCGCGTTCGGCCTCGGCTTCGATCTCGTCGATCAGGGCGTCGTCGTCCCAGTCGTCCACGTCTTCCGGGTGCTCGATCTTTTGCAGCCGGTTTTTAACGCGGTCCTGGTTCTTGCGCCGTTTGCGGGCGGCGCTGGTCTTTTCGCGGCGGACCTTGCCGCTCTCGACCTCGACGGGGTGTTCGGAATCGTGGGTTTTCTGGTAGACGGTGTATTCACCGTCGGTCATCTCGCGTTCGGGTTTGCCGGTCATACAGTCTCCAAAACCAAAAAGCCGTTACCACGTTTTTAGGGGAACGCTGCCCCGCATATTATTATCGCCAAACTCGCCGCGTGGCGCAATGATGACACGCCTGCGGGTGCGTTTCAAATTCGGGGCAAAAAGATACACCACAG
>CAZMNL010000720.1:0-2134 GCA_964567525.1 uncultured Anaerolineaceae bacterium | reverse complement strand
CCAGCTTAGACAGAGAGGACTTACACCATGCTCGAAAACAAACTGAACCTGCAAGCCGGCGACGTGATCGCCACCATCGAGGAAACCTGGAACCTGCCTCTCAACACGGAAGGTGTGATCACGCGCGTGATCGCCAGCGGCGTGGGCATCATGCTCGCGGTCGATTTCGACGAACACGGCTCGTGCTATATCCGGCCCGGCGTGGCGCGCCTGGTCGAGCGTCCGCGCGACCTCTGCGCCGACTGGGATGCCAACGCCTACGCGCTGCGCATCGCTGCCCAGCGTCGCACCTTCATTCCGCTGGTAGTCAACGTCCGCCCGTACACAGACGATCCCGGCGCGTAACCAACCGCACCGGGACCTGACCAAACGTCCGAGCAGGTGCGCGTGCCAGCGCGCACCTGCACTCAGTATACCACGAGGTAAAAATGGGACACCCGATCCTGGATTTCGTTTTTGGCAGCGGCGCGCTCTGGCTCGCCCTGATTCTCGTCTTCGTGTTGGTCGCGTCCGGCTTCGTCAGCCAGGCGTGGCACAAGATTATGCGCCGGTCGTCCGACTCCGAGATTGAACTCTACGGCGATTTGCCGCCGCGCCCGAAGGAGCACCAATAACAGCCGCCCCGCGCGGTCCGAACTCCAACGCCTGAACGCAGAAGGCCCCGCGCAGCGTCAACTGCGTGGGGCCTCGCCGGGGAGGGACCTCCGGCAAGAGCTTACCCTCCCCGCCAACCCTGAAAGGTAGGCACTCCAATGGTACATCCAGTCATCCCGGCGGACAAACTGCCGGTGCTCGTCGTCACCACCCAGAACGTGATCGTCGCGCGCTTTCGCCAGACGAGCCTGTACACGTTCGCGCTCGAATACGCCGCCAATCACGGTGCGCTGGAAGACGATGCGCGCGCCGCTGCCGAGGACCTGTGCGGCGCGCTCACGCAACCCGACATCCTGCCCTGCCCGGACGATCTCGCTGATCGGGCGGTGTGGGCGCTGGAATGAGGTGTTGCAAATGCGACACCTGCATGGTAGCTCGCTGCGCTGGTACTGGGGCTGGCGCAAGCGCTGCGTCCGCCAGCGCCGCCGGGGGTAGCCAGTGGACAATCACACGATTCTGGTCCATATGCTCCGGCTGTCCGGTCTGGAGATGGTCAAGTTGGTGCGCGTCGCTGTCGATCCCAGTGAGCCGGTTTACTTCCGGTACGTCCGGCTGCGCGTCTGGTACAACGGTCAGCGCGCGGACGCTGCCGCGCAGGGGGCGACCTACGACGAAGCGCTGCTTAAGGCGCTCAAGCGTCTGTTTCGGCTCCTGCGCGATCTGGAGAATGAGACCCCCGGCGCGCGGGGGCACATGGGCACCGATATGAGTGCGCGTCACGCTGAACAATGCCTGGCAGTGCTCCGCGCGAGTCGCCGCCGTCCTGCGCGCTGTTAGCCTCCTGGACGGCGGCCCCGGTCACCGTCCAATCACGCTCCGCCATGCGCGGGGCTTTTTTGATCCCCCCCCCCGCACATGTGCCTATCGGCTCACGGACGACCGGCGGATCACCTCATCCCAGGACACGCCACGCATCGTATCATGTCATCAACGTTCAGACGCGAGGCCAGCGCCTCGCCCGCAGCCCGAAAGGGCGAAAGGGAACCACCATGCACGCAACCACCACGACTCAGATCAAGCGGATCAAGCTCAACGACCGCGCCGACGTGTTCCACTACAGCCTGTACGCCCCGCGCGTGATGGGCAGTAACAGCGGCCAGCCGGTGACCAAACCCGGCACGCCGCTGCTGGAATGCGACGCCCTCGCGCGCGCCGTTCCCGGCTGGCGCGTCGAGACCGAGATCGCCGAGGTCGTCACCATCCACCGCCCGGACCGCCGCCGCGAGCGCCGCACCTACGACCTGACGCAGCACTCGCCTACCGCACGCCGCGCACTGGCCGCGCTGCTGGCGCGCGAGTGGGCCGACACGGGCACGACGGCGCGCGGTTGGACCTACCACACCAACGCCTAGCGTATCGCGCCACACACGCCGCACGCGGGGGCCACAGTGCGCCCCCGCGCCACCCTTCATAAGGAGCCACCCATGACCCGCTACACCCTGGCTCAGCGCCCGGACCCGACCAGACGCACGCGCAAGAC
>CAZMNL010000719.1:0-2136 GCA_964567525.1 uncultured Anaerolineaceae bacterium | reverse complement strand
TTGCAATACGCCCCTACCGGGCGGGTTTGGAAACCCGCCCCTACGAATCGCGCGTAGCCACCCTTGCGATTTTATTGCCCCCAACGCGCAAAACCGTTATAAACATCTCTCAAATGGTAGCCAACAGTTAAACGCTTCTTCACGGAGGATATTTTTGATGACGCTTAACAGACAGATCGGCATGATCGCGGGATTCGTGGTGCTGGGGCTGGCGTTCGTCGCTATCGCCGCGCTGACGCTGCCGGTACTCGCTGCGCCCGGCGCGCAGATCAACCCCGACCCGACCCCCACCCTGCCCCCACTGGATGACATGGCCTACACGCTGGAAATGGTCGGCGGCGTGGACGAAACGCTGACCTTCACATTCGAAGACCAGGCAGGTTTCACGGTCGGCGAGACGACGGTCACGTCGAAGTACCCGCGCGGCATGATCTTCACCGTCGCGCCGGAATCCGAGAACGGCCTGATCAGCGACGTGACGCTGTTCTACCGCTTTGTGCATGACTCCGGCAGTCGTCACCAGGCGGTGTACGATGCTGACGCGGAACAGTGGGTCGCGCACATCTGGGAAACCGGCGAAGGCAACCCCGCGTTTATGCACCTGCGCTTTCACTGGCGCATCCGGGACGAAAGCGGCGCGTACATTGACACCGAAGAATTCCAGGTCGATTACTGGGACCCCAACCGCGAATGGTTCCGCATGGAAAGCGACGACATCGTGCTGTACTGGTTCGGGTTCAAGGAGGATGATCCCGACTTCGTGGCGCGCGGCGCAGCCCAGCGCATGGCCGCCGCCAGCGAACGCCTGATCGCCGGGTTTGGCCGCCGCCTGAGCTACAAACCGCTGGCGATGGTTTACCCGGACCAGACGAGTTTCGGCGAGATTTACGGCTCCGGCGTGGCAAATAACCGCATTCTGGGCTTTACCAGCAGCGACCTGGGCGTGAGCGTGCAGGTGCTCTACGACCCGCTGCAAAGCGGCAGCCCGTCTACGTGCATCTGGGCCTCGCCGCCCGAAGATTGGACGCTGGAAGACCGCATCGAGCGCGTGTTTGACGCCGCCCCGCACGAGGTCACGCACCTGTATCAGTTCGACGTGATCGGCTTCCCGCCCGGCTACCTGTGGGTCAGCGAGGGACAGGCGGAGTTCTTCGCCAACAATTTTCGGGATGCGTGGGAACGTCTGCCGCATCTCGCCACGCTGCAAGATATCCCGCCGCTGACGACCACCATCGGCGCGAGCATCCCCCAGGCGGACGGGTGCAGCGCCCTGGCTTACCAGCTTGGCGGCGTGTTCTGGAATCACCTGAACATCAACTACGGTGGCATGGAGACTATCGCCGAGATCATCAAGCTCCAGCGCCAGCAGAAATCGATCTACGAAGCGGTGGAAACCGTGACCGGCAAGCCGTTCCTGGAAGTCGAGAATGAGTGGCGCGTGAAATACGGTTTCCGCGCGCTCTCACTGGCGGACATTGACCCGGCCTCCGCGCTGGAACCGTATGAAGACGACATGCTCGCCGAGGGGGATACGGTCACGCTGCCCGCCATGCCGCCGCTGTCCTCCATGAAGGACAAACCCGGCCCCAAGGGGCTGCCCGGCCCGCAGTGTTTCGGCAATACGCCAGTCGAGATTCTGACCATCGGCGCGCTGGACGGCACGCCCTACTACGAGATCGACTGCATGGGCATGGTCGGCTGGGTCACGCGCGATCAGTTGGTGGGGCCGTAGAAGGACAGCGATTAGCGGTTAGCCAGCGCGATTCCTTTTCCCGCTCACCGGGGCGTGCTATGCTACGATCTGGCGTACAGAAATACGGATAATTTGTAGCATCGCGGATCGAAAACCTTCAGAGGAGGCAAACAGTGACCGAGGAATCATCCGGAGTCCGGATCGTGCTGTTGAGCGGATCGGACGAGGCTACGACGTTGTTCCGCCATATCGTGTCCCGGCTCAACGATACCGTTCTGACGCCGCATGATCATGGCGAACTGGTCGCGCTCCTGCGCGAGAATCCGCCGGATTTGATCGTCCTGATGTGGTCCTACGTCATGCTCGGTGGGGAAGCGATCAACATCATCGACGGGGTCAAGCTGGTTCGCGCCATGCCTGAATCCGCCGGTATCCCCGTCGCA
>CAZMNL010000718.1:0-2136 GCA_964567525.1 uncultured Anaerolineaceae bacterium | reverse complement strand
TTTTCAGTGAAACAGTCATCGATTATGGCTCAAACGTAAAATAGCCACACCCGAACCTTCAAATGGGCGAGTTATTTTAGGGGTGAGGTGAACTCGCGCGGATTCCGAAACATTTTCTGAACATCTATATCTCAGCACCCTCTGCGGTAAGATTCGCATTTGAATGATTCAGCCCTACCCCGCACAAGCTCACAATTGGCGCGGGCGTGGGGGTTTGCTATAATGCGCGGATTATACACGTGTGACGGAAGCTATGTCACGCATGATTGACACTGTAAACACAGGTTTGGGAGCCAAATAGATGCAAGCCACACCTTCTGCTGCACCTGAACAGCGTCCAACGTTCAAGGGACGCCTGCAAAAGCACCGCGCCAGGATCGTATTGGCTGCGCGCGTGCTGACGGCGGTGATCCTGATGGGGATCGTGATCTCGCTGGTGGCCGGGGACTGGGACCAGTTTACGACGGTGGACTGGCAGCTTATCCCGCTGGCGCTTGTGCTGGTTCTGACCAGCACGGTTGTTAAGGCGGTGCGCTGGAGTCTGCTGGTGCGTCAAAGCCAGATGCACAATATGACGCTGCGCTACCTGTTGGGCACCTACCTGGTGGGGGCATTTTTCAGCACGGTGCTGCCGACTTCGGTCGGTGGGGACGCCGTGCGCGCCGTAGACGCGGCCAACAAAAGCGGGCGCGCCGCCGACGCGACCTCATCCGTATTGATCGAGCGCGGCATCGGGATGCTGGTCGTGATCGGATCGGGCAGCCTGTTCGCCTTTTTGCTGGAACCGAACTACCTGCCGATAGGCTTCCAGCTTTTTGTACACGCGATGTTTATCGGCATGTTGATCGGGTTTGTGTTCCTGTATAACGGCTGGTTCATCAAACCGCTGATCACCGTGCTGCGGCGCTATAAGATCAACCGCATCGCCGACAAGCTGCAAGGACTGCAAACGGCCTTCACCAGCCACCTGAAACGCCCCGGCGTGCTGGTGATCATGTTCCTGCTCTCGATCATCGCGCACGCGCTGACCATTACCGCAACGTACATCGTGCTGAGCGCCGTCACCGACCCGATCCCGTTGGGCGCGTTTGTACCGGTGATCGCGCTGACCACCGCCGCCGAAATGATCCCGATCTCGATTGCGTCGTTAGGCGTCAAGGAGTCGGCGTATGTGTTCTTCCTGGGCATGGTGAGCGTGGGCAGCGTTGAGGCCACCGTGATCGCGCTGATCATGCGCGGCACGATGCTGGCGCGGGCGGCGTTCGGCGGGATCGTTTTCTTCGCGCGAACGCTGGAACGCAAGCCGCAGGACCCCCCGCGCCCGCCGCGTATGCGCACTGCAAACGACTCCGCGCCCGGCCCTGACGACCTGCCGCAGCCGCTCAAGCCCGGCGAATTTGTCTACGATGAGCCGGTCCCGGTCCATACGCCGGTCCCGTAGAGACACGGTAACGCCAACCATGCACAAGCTGTTCAGACTGCTTACCAAACCCGCGCGCATCCTGGCGCACCGCGTCCGCGCGCACGGACTCGCCACCACCTGGAAATGGGCCTGGGGGCGGGGAGTCTCCAGACTCTCCGGCGCGCTGGTGCTGGATCACAGTCGCATCACGCCCGATCTGTACGTCGGGCCGCAGTACGGCAGGCTCGGCAAACGCCAGCTAGAGCGCGCGGGGATCAACGGCGGGGTCAACCTGCGGATTGAGTTCGATGACGCCGCACACGGCCTCGCGCTCGAACATTACTGCCACCTGCCGACAGTGGACGAAACCCCGCCGAGCATAGCGCACCTGCGCGAAGGCGCGCGCTTTATCGCGGACGTGGTCGGCGCGGGCGGCAAGGTGTTTATTCACTGCGCGGGTGGGGTGGGGCGCGCGCCCTCGATGGCGGCGGCGTATCTGATCACGCAGGGGCACACGCTTGACGAGGCGCTGGCCCTGATCCGGCAGGGGCGGCCCTACGTGGACATCCTGCCGCCGCAGTTGGCGCGTCTGCAAGAGTTCGAGGCGGCGCATCGAAACGGGGCGGTGGACGATTAGAGAGGCCGGGGACAGCGCGCGCAACCTGCCCCCGCTGTGACCAGTACCGCACGGCAGAAGTCCTACACCGGTTGTAGGGGCGGGTTTCCAAACCCGC
>CAZMNL010000717.1:0-2142 GCA_964567525.1 uncultured Anaerolineaceae bacterium | reverse complement strand
TACCCGCTGAACCGCGTGCGCGTGCTGGTGTGGTATTTCGGCATCCTCTCCGTGCCCGCGTTCATTTTCCTGGGTATCTGGTTCCTGATGCAGTTGACCAACGGCGTTGCCGCGCTGAGCGTCGAAACCGCGCAGAGTGCGGGAGTCGCGTTCTGGGCGCATATCGGCGGGTTTGTGGCCGGGGCGGTGCTGGGCGGCGCGTTGGGGCTGGTGCGCAAGGAACCGACCCGCAAGCGGGCCGATTTTGCGCTGTGGCAGGGGCGGGATTGACTGTCGTGCGCGTGATTTTGCGCGTTCCCCGCGCGCCGTACTACAATGGTGGAAATTGATTGAAAGGCGGATAGGAACATGGCCGTTCAGACCCCGCGCACCAGCGTTGAGGAATTCGAGCGTTTTGTAGCGCAGCCTGAAAACGCGGACCGCCACTTTGAATTCATCGGGGGAGAGATTGTCGAGGTGGTATCTAACCCGCGTTCTTCAGCGATGGCCTATAACGTGGGCTTTTTCATCAAGCTCTACCTGCGCGAGCATGATATCGCCGGCATCGTGACCGGGGCCGACGGTGGTTATCAGATCGGCAGTGAGCGTTACATCCCGGATGTGGCGTATGTCTCCGCAGAACGGCAGCGCGAGGTGTCCGATCAGGCGTACAGCCCCGTTCCGCCGGACCTTGCCGTTGAGGTGTTATCTTCCTCCAACGAAGCGGATAACATGCGGTTTAAGGTCGTGAATTATCTGCGCGCCAGCACAACCGTATGGGTCGTTGACCCGGTGCGGCAGGTTGTCGAGGTTTTCGTGCCGGGGCAGCCTCCGCAGCGTTTGGGCCTGGCCGATACGATAGACGGCGGCGCTATCCTGCCCGGTTTCCGGCTGCCCGTTAAGGAGATTTTTCCTGAGTAGGTTCTTAGAGCGTGTTTGGAATGCCCTCACCCTAAATCCCTCTCCCTTGTATGATGGGAAGGGAACACCCAAACGCTGCCGGGGATCGAACCATCAAATGGGTAATTATTTCTGTGGATCAGCCTTATCTCGTGTCATTGTATGTCTTTATCACGGAGGTTAGCCAGTGAAAACACCGTTACTCGTTATCCTGGCCGGGGGAGCCAGTTCCCGCTTGTGGCCGCTGGAAGAAAAATCGCTGATCAAGTTCATGGGCCAACCGCTGCTCAGTTTGCAGTTGGAGAACTACGCCTCACTGGGTTTGACGCAGGCCGTGATTGTGGCGAATCCTGAAAACGAAACGCTTATCCGCGACCTGGTCGCGCGCGTTACGTCGATGAGCGTCGACGTCGTGGTGCAGCCGGAACCGGTCGGCATGGGCGACGCGCTGCTGAAGATCGCGCCCGTGCTGGACCGGCTCGGCAACCAGCCGATCTACGTGACGCAGGTCCACGACCTGACCGATAACGAACTGCACCAACGGCTGCTCACCGAGTACGAGTCCGGCGCGGCGCTGGCGTACCTGGCGGGCTACCGCGTGGCGGAATACTTCCCCGGCGGTTATATGGAAGTGGACTCCGCCGGGCGCATCACCAACGTGATCGAGAAGCCCGGCCCCGGCAACGAACCCAGCGACCTGGTGAGCATCGTCGCACACATTCACGGTGACGCGCGCCTGCTGCTGGAACGCATCCAGGCGGAGTACAACAAGCCGGACGCCAGCGACGACCACTACGAGCGCGCGATGGCGGGCTTGATGAAGGACCACGTTTTTAAGGTCGTGCCCTACTCCGGCGACTGGCGCGCGATCAAGTATCCCTGGCACGTGCTGGACATCACCGAGGCGATGCTGCGCCGCATTGATAAGCCGCGCATCTCGCCGGAGGCATACATCGAGGATGGCGTGCTGATCAAGGGCAACGTGGTGATCGAAGCGGGCGCGCGGCTGTTTCACGGCGCGACCGTGATCGGCCCGGCGTATATCGGGCGCGGCGCGATTGTCGGTAACGGCGCGCTGGTGCGCGAGTCGATGATCGGCGCGGGCGCGGTGGTCGGTTACGTGACTGAGGTCGCGCGCAGCTACATGGCCGACCGCGTGCATACCCACGCCGGGCAGGTGCTCGACTCGATCCTGGACGAGGACGTGAACTTCTCCGCCACCTGCACCACCGCCAACCTGCGCATTGACCAGGGGCCGGTATC
>CAZMNL010000716.1:0-2142 GCA_964567525.1 uncultured Anaerolineaceae bacterium | reverse complement strand
CGCGCGACATCATCAACCGCACGCTGGACGGCTACCCGCACACGCTCGAATGGCAGCACCTGCGTCCGGATCACACCCCGCTGGATGTCGAAATCACGCTCAGCCGCCTGGACATTCCTGGCGAAACGCTGATCCTGGTCTTAATGCGCGACATCTCGGAGCGCAAGGCCGCCGAAACCGCCCTGCGCGACAGCCAGGAACGCTACGCCACGCTGTTTAACCGGATGCCGGTTGAACTGTATCGCTCTACGCCGGAAGGTAAACTCATCGACGTGAACCCGGCCCTGGTGGCGTTGCTGGGATATGAATCGCCGGAAGCCATGCTCGCCATCGAAACGCCGCAGTTCTACGTGGAATCGCGCGACCGCGACCGCTGGCAGCAGTTGATCGAGCGCGAGGGCTTCGTGCAGGACTTCGAGGTACGGATGCGGCGGCAGGATGGCGCGATCTTCTGGGCAGCGGAAACCGCGCGGGCCGTGCGCGACGACAGCGGCGCAACGCTCTACTACGAGGGCAGCCTGCACGACATCACCGAGCGCAAACACGCCGAAGAACAGCTTGCCTCTGAGCGTAACCTGCTGCGCACGCTGATCGATGCCCAGCCGGACCGTATTTACGTCAAGGATAACCAGGGCACGCTGCTGCTGGTCAACCAGGAAACCGCGCATGTGCTGGGATGCGAACATCCCGATGACGTGGTGGGCAAGACCGACTTTGACATCTTCCCGCGCGAACTGGCCGAGCAGTACCACGCCGATGACCGCACCGTGCTGGAAAGCGGCGAACCGCTGGTCAACCGCATCGAACCGGCGTATCTCGACAACGGCACGCACCACCGCTGGATCAGCACCACCAAAGTTCCGCTGCGCACCCCGCGCGGCGACGTGATCGGGCTGGTGGGCTTTGGGCACGATATCACCGCGCTGCGCAGCGCCCAGGAAGCGCTCGAACAAAGCCAGGAACGGCTGGATATGGCGCTGCAAGCCGCCGGGCTGGGGCTGTGGGACTGGTACATCAAGTCCGGGCGCGTGGTCTACAACGAACGCTGGGCCGAGATCGCCGGAACTACGCTGGCGGAACTGGGCACGCATACCGGCGTGTGGGAAACGCTCGTCCACCCGGACGACTGGCCCACCGTCAAAGCGGAACTCGACAGCCACCTTGCCGGTGTGACACCGGCCTACGAAGTGGAATACCGCATGTGCGGCAAAGACGGCGTGACGCGCTGGATTCTGGACCGGGGGCGGGTGGTGCAGCGCAATCACGACGGCTCGCCGCTGCGCATGACCGGCACGCTGCAAGACATCACCGCGCGCAAACAGGCCGAACAGGAACTCAACGAGAGCCGCGCGCTGTTCCGTTCGCTGATCGAAAGTATGCCGCAGAACGTCTTCAGCAAAGACCGGGACGGGCGGTTTGTCTTTGTCAACCAGCACTATTGCACGACCGAAAACAAACCGCAGCAAGAGATTATCGGCAAAACAGACTTTGACCTGCATCCCCCCGAACTGGCGGAGCAGTACCGCGTGGACGACCTGCGCGTGATCGAAACCGGGCAGGTGATTGAAAGGGAAGAAATACACCAGCCGTTGGGCGGTGAAAAGTCCTTTGTGCAGGTGGTCAAAGCGCCGATCTATGATGCCGAGAAGCGCGTCAAGGGGATGCTCGGCATCTTCTGGGACATCACCGCGCGCAAGCAGGCCGAAACCGACCGCGAAAATCTGCTGAAACAGACGCGCATCCGCGCCGCTGAACTTGCCGCCGTCGCCGAGATCACCCAGCAGGTGACGCGCATCCTGGATATTGACCACCTGCTGAAAACGGTCTGCGATCTGATCCAGGACAAGTTCAGCCTGTATCACGCGCAGATTTACCTGCTGTCCGAAGACGGCGCGCGGCTGGAACTGGTCGCCGGGTCGGGCGAAGGGGGCCAGCGGCTCTTCGATCTGCATCACTACATCTGGCTCAACCACCCGCAAAGCCTGGTCGCACGGGCCGTGCGCAGCCGCGAAGTCGTGGTCGCCAACGATGTTTTCAGCAGTGACGAGTTTCTGCCCAATGCGCTGCTGCCGGAAACGCACGCCGAGATGGTGCTGCCGATGTTCATCGGGGACGACACGCAAAGGCGATATTCTGGAATGG
>CAZMNL010000715.1:0-2143 GCA_964567525.1 uncultured Anaerolineaceae bacterium | reverse complement strand
GCACGACCGCCGCCGCGCTGCCCTGCATCTGGACCGGGGCCAGCCCTGCCGCGACCGGCATGGTCGGCACGGTGCTGCTGCTGCGTGAGTTCGGCACGCTGGCGAGTATGCTGCATTACCGGCCCGTATACGGGCAGCACCGCAGCGACGTGTTAGAGGATTGGGGCCTGGAATTTGAGACGTTCCTGCCGCCCAACACGCTCGCTGAGGCGCTGCGGGCGCAGCGCGTGCCGTCGTACCTGCTGCTGCAATCCGGTTTGCAGAACAGCGGACTCTCGCGCCTGATGCACCGGGGCGTGAAGAAGATGATCCGCCACGTGGGGTATACCGACCTGTGGATCGAACTGCGCGAACTGCTGCGCCATACGCGCCGCAAGCGCTGTTTTGTTAACATCTACTGGAACGCGGTAGACAGCGTCTCGCACCTGTACGGCGCGGCCACCGAGCAATCGATCACCGAGGTGCGCCGCCAGCTCACCGACCTGCGCGACACGCTGCTGGCCGAGCGTGTTGGCGAGGGGCGCACGCTGTTCATGCTCGCGGCGGATCACGGGCACATCCCGATCACGTCCACGACGCACGTCAACGAACACGCGCCGCTGCGGGACGCGCTGCGCGTCGATCCCGGCGGCGAGGACCGCTTCGCCTACCTGTACCTGCGCGGCGACCAGCGCGACACGGTCGCGGAGTACGTGCGCGCGCACCTGGGGGACCAGGTGGCCGTCACGGACCCGGCGGCGGGGCTGCGGGCGGGGCTGTTCGGGCCGGAAACGCCCTACCGCGAAACCGCGCCGCGCCTGGGCGACCTGCTGCTGATCGCGCGCGGTGGTCACGCGGTCAGTATGCGCAACGGTCCGGGCGGGCCGGTCAGCCGTCACGGGGGCTTGAGCGCGCGCGAGATGCTCGTGCCGCTGCTGCTGCGGATATTGTAGAAGAAAGCTATAAGCGATAAGCGGTAAGGCTAATCCAAAGAAATAACTGCCCAATTTATGTTTCTCCCTGCGAAACTGCTTGAGTGTCCCCTTCCCTTAGGGAAGGGGGTAGGGGATGGGGTAATTATTTTTATGGCGAAGCCTAAGCAAAAGATTGGCGGGTTTCGCGGGTCGGGATTCGTCATACAGCCCCGTACACATGGCTGAGGACTTGCGGACCTTGCCGAGCAGTTGAATACGGAGTCTGCTTTTACCTTATCGCTTATCGCTTACAGCTTATCGCTTAACCAAAGGATTACCGCGTTATGCAAAATTTCCTCAACCGGCTGCTTGGCAGCCCATCACAAGGCCCACAACAGGCTGATCTGACCCCGGCACAGCGAGAAATGAACACGCTGCTCGAAACCGCGCTGGTCGCGGTGGAGCAGGGCTACCACGATACGGCGTTGGAAACCTACCAGCGCGGCCTGACGCTCGCGCGCACGGTGGGCGAGCCGCACGATGTGGAGCACTTTCTCAGCGGCATGGGGGCGGTGTATGTCTCGCTGGGGCGCTTTGACGAGGCGCGCCCGCTGTTGGATGAGGCGCTGGATATTGCGCGCGAAACCAACGACGCCCGCGCCCTGGCACGCAGCCTGAACAACCTCGGCTCGCTCTACGCCAAGCAGGAGCAGTGGGGTACGGCACAGACCTACCATAAGCAGGCGTTGGACTCTGCGCGGCTCTCTGAAGACCTGGAGATCACCGCGCTGGCGCTTGAAAATCTGGGGCAGGATCACCTCAAACAGGACAATCCCAGCTATGCCCAACATCTGCTCAAAGAAGCCGTCATGGTCTCACAGGCGGCGGGCAAGCTGGCGATTACCACGCGCACGCTGGGCCTGCTGGCGGATGCTTCGCTGCGGATAGATGACCGCGCCAACGCCGCCAAACTCTACGAGCAGGCGCTCCACCTGGGGCAGCAAACCAGCCAGCCCGCCGGGATGCTGGATTGGCTGCGCGCGCTGGCACAGATCGAGATCGAGCGCCAGGAATACGAAAAGGCCATCAAGCACTTGCAGGAAGCGGAAAATCTCGCGCTGCGCCAGGGCAACCAGCCGCCGGAATTCTTCATGCACAGCGCGCTCGAACTGGCGACCGCCTACCAGCGGGCCGGCGATCATGCGCAGGCCGAGGAATACGCGACGCGGGCGCCGGCCCAGGCGCGCAGC
>CAZMNL010000714.1:0-2149 GCA_964567525.1 uncultured Anaerolineaceae bacterium | reverse complement strand
CCTCTGGCGGTATGATATATTGACTCGGATACTCATTCCAGCCGAGAATCAGGAGTAAACGTGCGATGTACGAAACCGCCTATATTGCGCTCGATCAGGAAGGACATGTCACCTTGTTTTGGGGCGATGGCACCGAACCCTACAAAGAAGTGATTCATCAGGGACCGCGACCGGCCAGCAGTGAGGAATTGATCGACCTTATTGAAGACTTGAAAGCCTGGGCGGAAGACCAGGGTTATACAGTGATCGTACCGGCGTATGACCTGGAGGTCCCCGATATTGAAATCGATTTGTCTGACGACGATCCCGATATTACGCTGGATGATGTGGACGATCTGATCGATGATTTGCTGATGGCTGAAGATGAAGACCTGTACCGCGACGAAGATGACGAGGAATGTTAACGACCAACCCCGAAAAAAGAAAAGCCCAGCGCATTGGCTGGGCCTCCTGAGTTGAGTCAAAAAGCCTACAGGCTCGAAACGATGTTCGAGAAAATGTTACCAATCGCCGGGCCAAGCAGCACCAGCACGATGATCACCACGACGGCGACCAGAACGAGAATGAGTGCGTATTCGACGAGACCTTGACCTTCTTCGCGAGGCATGTACAGCATTGGTGATACTCCTTAGATGATAGCTTTTCGAATGATGCATGTAAATCATATATCATTTCACGGATAAGAGCAATACCCGAAAACGCCTTTTATCGACTTATTTACATCTCTCTAATAAATCTTTAACTGCGCTTGCGAGCGTGAAACACGTTACATGCTATTCTACCGGTTCGCGATAGCGCTCCACGATGGTGGGAGCCAGATAATCGTGAAAAGCGCGCTCTGCATCATAGTCCGGCAGCCAGCCCCAATCTTGCCGCGCGGCGCTGTCATCCAGACCGGCAGGCCAGCTATCGACAATGCTCTGTCGCGCATCCGAGGGATCAAACGTGATCTGCGCCGCCGGGAACGCCTGCCGGACCATCTCGGCGAATTCTTTCGCCGAGCGGCTGAAACTGGTGACATTGTATACGAAGCGGGATAACTGTTTGCGCGGCGCTTGGGCCAGCGTAATCAGCGCCTTAATCGCATCGGGCATGACCATAAACGGGATAGTCGTATCTTCGCGCACAAACGCCGCGTAGGGTTTTCCCTGAGCCGCCGCGTGCAGCATTTCGGGCGCATAATCGCTCGTGCCCCCGGTCGGCACCGTCGTCGCACTGATCAAACCGGGGAAACGCACACACCGAAAATCAACGCCCAATGACTTACTCGCCGCTAACTGCCGGTAGCGCTGCGCATAATAGTGCCCCAGGTGCTCGCAGTAAAGCTTGTTGCAGCCGTACATCGTCACCGGATTGAGGTGATGATCTTCGTCGATCATCCCGGCAGCCTGTTTGATCTCCAGGTCGGGCAGCCCATACGCCGCAATCGAACTGGCATACAGGAATTTGACCGGTGCTCCACGCATCACGCCTTGATCAACTGCCAGTTTGAGCAAATTGATCGTGCCCTGCACGTTGACCCGGTGTGCGCCCTCCGGGTTAAACTCGGAACTGGTCGAAAGCAGCGCCGCCAGGTGATAGATCGTGTCGATCTCGAACTCCGTATCGAGCGATTCGAGCAGTTCTGTGTTGAGAATATCACCAATGATAGTGCGCTTGACCTTGTGTCGCATCGGGCGTTCAAGGCGTTTGATGTCCAGCGCGACGATGGGGAGTTGATCGGGCATCTGTGAGAGCGTTTCAATCAAGCCGTGCCCGACTTCGCCGTTGGCACCCGTAATCAAAATAACTCTTTCGCGAATCACGCATTATCCTCCGTAAACAATCGTTTTAAAAAAGTAGTACCCTTCATTCTAAAGGTCGAACGCCCCCCTATCAAGTGTCAGTCAACAGGCAGAAATAGTGCATTGCCTTACCCTTCTGCCAGAATCAACGAGGGCAGACCCCCATCTGCCCTCGCCACCCATCGCGCCAGGTCGGAGCTTAGCGCTTGATGTATTACTCGGTTGTCTCCAGCGCCCACGCATTAAGCGGCAGCCCGGCTGCCGCCGGCACCGCAGCGACCGTCGCCAGTATGTTATCCCCCGGCACCGCCGCCTGATAGCTGAACGATCCGCTCTCATTTTGCAGCGTCAGCAGCCAGACTTGC
>CAZMNL010000713.1:0-2156 GCA_964567525.1 uncultured Anaerolineaceae bacterium | reverse complement strand
GGCGCATCGTGCAGCATCTGCGATACTTTCTCGGCCAGGGTCATGCGTCCAACGAAATCATCCACGCGCTGAGCTAACGTGAGCGAGTGGTCTTGAAAAGGGTACGCGGCATCCATAAAGCCAACTATCCTAATTAGCAGCGAATATCATAGACCATTGAACTTCACCGAACCGGTTCGATATCATTAAAACAGTTTGTGTATTTTTTGTCAAGCTATTTGTGGGTTCCCGCCTCGGGGATACTTGACAGAACGCCAACAAGATGATTAAATATGTCGAAGCGCTTCGCTGCATGAGGGTAATTCAAGATGGCTGCCACAATCAAACAAGTCGCCAAAGCTGCCGGCGTTTCGACCTCGACCGTATCCCATGTGCTCAATGGCACGCATTACGTCAGCCCGGAACTCACAGCGCGTGTGATGCAGGCAGTCGAGGAACTCGGCTACCAACTTAATCTGGTGGCGCGCAGTCTGGCGAAGGGCAAAACACAGGTCATCGGGTTGATCGTGCCCGATGTCGGGACGAGTTATGCCGGGGAAATCATTCGCGGCATCGACGATGAACTGGCGCACCACGATTATGACTTGATGCTGTATACCACGCGCCGCCAGGGGTCTAAGATATCGAATTATGTGGCTGCGCTCGCGCGCGGTCTGGTCGATGGATTGTTGATCCTGGTGCCGGATGATGTGGAAAATTACCTCCGTCCCATCACGCAGCAGAATTATCCCTATGTGATGATCGATTTCCAGGGCGATGGCAAAGTCACATCCTCGGTTGGCGCGACCAACTGGAAGGGCGCGTATACCGCGACCACGTACTTGATCGAGCGTGGACACCGGCGCATCGGGTTTGTCACCGGCGAATTATTCCTCGGCTGCGCCGTGGATCGTTACGCGGCGTACCAGCAGGCGCTGCACGATCACGATCTCCCGTTTGATCCGGCACTGGTGTACGAGGGCAATTTCCGCCAGACGAGCGGTCACGAAGCGGCACAGCAGTTTATGCAGCTTGATCAGCCGCCGACAGCGATTTTTGCGTCCAATGACCAGATGGCGTTTGGGGTAGCCGACGCGGTGCGCAACCGGGGTTTGCGTATTCCGCAGGATATATCGATTGTCGGCTTTGACGATATTCCTGAAGCCGAATGGATACGCCCGGCGCTAACTACTGTTCGCCAACCGCTGCGCGAAATGGGGCGTCTGGCAGTTGAGATGCTGATTGATCGCATCAAGTATCCCGAACGCCCGACGCGCCGCGTTGAACTCGACACCAAGCTGGTAGAGCGCGATACATGTGGAGATTACAGCGTATGACCGACCGCCCGCATATCATCATCTTTAACCCGGACCAGTGGCGCGGGGATGTGCTGGGCCACATGGGGAATCCGGCGGCACAGACGCCGGTCCTCGATCAGTTTGTGACCGAGGACGCCGTGTCGTTCCGTTATGCCTACTGCCAGAACCCGATCTGCACGCCCAGCCGTTGCTCCTTCATGACCGGTTGGTATCCGCATACGCGCGGACATCGCTCGCTGTTTTACATGTTGCAGCCCGATGAGCCAAACTTACTGCACAGGCTCAAAAACCTGGGTTACTATGTATGGTGGGGTGGCAAAAACGATCTCGTGCCGGGGCAGTTGGGGTATAACGATCACTGTGATGTGAAGTATGTCCCGCCCGACGATTCTGATCGTCCGCTGCGTGTCGATTTCCATTGCTATAATGATTGGCGCGGCGACCCGCAGGGGGACAACTGGAACTCATTCTATGCAGGCAAAGTTGAGAACACGACGGGCAAGCCGTATGTGCGTGACAGCGATTGGGCGCTGGTCGAAGGCGCGGTGAATGCGATCCGCCACCGACCAACCAATCAGCCGCTGTGTATCTACCTCCCATTACTATTCCCACACCCTCCGTATGGCGTTGAAGACCCCTGGTACAGCATGATCGATCGTGCTGCGATCCCTGACCGGATTCCTGTACCGGATGATTGGTCGCTGCTGCCCAGTATGTTGGAAGGGATTCACGCCAGGCAGAGCCTGCAAACCTGGACCGAAGACCGTTGGCGCGAACTGCGCGCCACCTATTACGGGATGTGCGCGCGCGTCGATCACCAGTTTGGCATGGTTTTGCAAGCATTGCGTGATGCCGGAA
>CAZMNL010000712.1:0-2159 GCA_964567525.1 uncultured Anaerolineaceae bacterium | reverse complement strand
ATCCCATGCCGGTCGCAAACGCGCCTACTGCGCCGTAGGTGCAGGTGTGGCTGTCGGCGCCGACGATGAGGTCGCCGGGCAGCACGAGTCCGCGTTCCGGCAGCACGACATGCTCGATCCCCGCGCGGCCCACCTGGAAGCGGTGGGTGAGCGCCTGTGCCTCGGCAAAAGTGGCGAGCGTGCGGGTTTGCTCGGCGCTCTGGATATCTTTATTGGGTGCAAAGTGGCTGGGGACCAGCATGATGTCATTCGGGTTATAGACTTCGCTGACCCCCATAGCGTTGAACGATTCGATGGCAATTGGCGCGGTGATGTCGTTCGCCATCACAACGTCGGTCTTCACCGTCACCAGGTCGCCCGCCGAGACGGTGTCTCGATCTTCGGCGTGGGCAGCGATGATTTTCTCGGCCAGTGTTTTTCCCATGGGACTCTCTCTATCGGTTGCGGTTTACAGTGTGCGGCGCGCGCCGCTGACGGATACTACCGTTTTGGCTGCGGCGATTTCGTGTTGTTCTGCAATGCGGCCCCGTCCCAGTTCAAGGCCCATCCCAACGGTTCCGGGAAGGCTTCGTACAGGGGTTCGGCAGGCGGGGCCGGTGATGGCGTGATGCTGTTCGTGCCGTTGTTGTTGGGTGCTGCTTTCGTAGCCATGTGATTCTCGCTCCTCAGTGAAAAAGCTGTAAGCTTTAAGCTGTCAGCGATACGCTTGAAACCCAGCCCACCCTGATTCGGGTGGTTCTCAGATGACTTCTTGTCGCTCAGTCGGCGGCTGCCGTTACGCGGATCGCGGCGGCTTCGCCTTCGGGCGCGCGGTCGGCGTACCCGGTGTAGGCGAGCATCTTGTTCAACGCGGCGAGGTACGCTTTGGCGCTGGCGACGATAATGTCAGTGTCCGCGCCGTGCCCGCCGAATGAACGTTTACCGTTCTCGTCGCGCCGGATGCGCACGGTCACTTCGCCCAGCGCATCGATCCCCTCGGTGATTGCGGCCACGCGGTATTCGATCAGCGTGCTCGATATGGCGACGATCTGGTCGATGGCCTGGTAGGTCGCGTCCACCGGCCCGGTCCCGATGCCCGCCGCGATATGCACTTCACCATCCGGCCCGCGCAGCTTGATCGTCGCGGTCGGCATACCCGGCTGTCCGCACGCCACCTGAATGCCTTCCAGCGTGAAGACTTCTTCCGGGCCGTAGAATTCATCAGCGATCAGGGCTTCCAGGTCGGCGTCGGTGACGGTCTTTTTCTTGTCGGCCAGTTCCTTGAAGCGTCCGAATGCGCGGTTCAGGTCTTCGCCGTCCAGGTCGTAGCCCAGGTCTTGCATGTGAACGCGGAAGGCGTGACGCCCGCTGTGTTTGCCCAGAACCAGGTTGCTCTGTGTCAGGCCAACGGTTTCCGGCGTCATGATCTCGTAGGTGGCCTGGTGTTTCAGAATGCCGTCCTGGTGGATGCCCGCCTCGTGGCTGAAGGCGTTGACGCCTACAATCGCCTTATTCGGCTGCACCAGCATCCCGGTGTAGTTGCTAACCATGCGGCTGGTGCGCGTCAGTTGAGTCGAGTCGATGTTGGTGTGCAGCCCGTAGACCGGCTCGCGCGTGCGCAGCGCCATCACGATTTCTTCTAGCGAGGTGTTGCCCGCGCGCTCGCCGATACCGTTGATTGTGACTTCGGCCTGCCGCGCCCCGGCCTGCAACCCGGCCAGCGTGTTCGCGGTCGCCATGCCGAGATCGTCGTGGCAGTGGACCGACCAGATCACGCGGTCGCCGCCGGTCGTTTCGCGGATCAGCTTTTCCATCAGTGCGAAGTATTCGCCCGGCATAATGTAACCGACCGTGTCCGGGATGTTGAGCGTCGTCGCGCCCATCTCGACCGCCACGTTCAGCACTTCGACCAGGAAATCGGGATCGGAGCGGCAGGCGTCTTCCGGCGAGAACTCGATATCGTCGCAGTAGTCGCGGGCGTAGGCGACCATTTCGCGTGTTCGGGCGACGACTTCTTCGCGCGTCATGCGCAGCTTGTGCTGCATGTGAATCTCTGACGTGGCGATGAAAGTGTGGATGCGCGGTTTCGCCGCCGGGCTGACCGCCGTCCACGCCTGATCAATGTCGCGTTTGGTGGTGCGCGCCAGCCCGCAGATCACCGGGCCGTCTTCCGTGCCGAC
>CAZMNL010000711.1:0-2163 GCA_964567525.1 uncultured Anaerolineaceae bacterium | reverse complement strand
GGAAGACATCCAGCGCGAGTGGTTTGTGATCGATGCAAAGGACCAGACGTTAGGGCGTCTCGCCAGCCAGATCGCAACGCTCCTGCGTGGCAAACACAAGCCGATCTTCGCGCCGCACGTTGACGTGGGTGACTATGTGATCGTGCTGAACGCCGATAAAATTCACGTCACCGGGCGCAAGCTCGACCAGAAAATCTACTACCGCCACTCGCAGTATCCCGGCGGGTTGAAGCAGCGCACCCTGCGCGAACAGCTTGACAAATTCCCGGACCGCGTGATCGAGAAGGCTGTGCGCGGGATGCTGCCGAAGAACAAACTCGGCAACAAGATGATCAAGAAACTGAAGGTTTATACGGGCGATACGCATCCGCACGAAGCCCAGAAGCCGAAAGTGTACGAGCTTTAGGCCGGAGAGGGAATTAACGTATGAGCAGCAACCAGTACTATGAAGGAATCGGGCGTCGGAAGACGGCCACCGCGCGCGTGCGCATCTGGCCCGGCGGCAACGGTAGCGTGATCATCAACGACAAGCCCGGTGAAGATTTTCTGCCGCGCATCGGTGATCTTGACCTGGCAATGGACCCGCTGCGCGCGGTAGGTCAGGAAGGCTCCTATAACGTCACCGTGCATGTGAACGGCGGCGGCGTGACCGGCCAGCGTGACGCGATCCAGCTCGGTCTGGCCCGCGCGCTGCTGAAGGTCGAACCGGACTGGCGTAACCAACTGCGCCAGGGCGAATACCTCTCCCGCGATCCGCGCGAGAAGGAACGCAAGAAACCCGGTCTCAAGCGCGCCCGCAAGGCCCCGACCTACACCAAGCGTTAGGCTGCGCCATAGAAATAATTACCCCATCCCCGCGTGACCTGCGGTCACGTCCCCCCTTCCCTCAGGGAAGGGGACACCTGAACGCCAGGTGGTGGGAACGATCCGACGGGCGAATTACTTCTGTGCAACTGCCTTGAGATTTGCCAGCCCCTACGGGCTGATGACGCGACGATAACAGACAAACTCCCTGAGCATATGCGCTGGGGATTTGTCTGTTTTTGTTTGCGCGTTGACAGTGGTTCGTTGAGATGGCCCGGCGAATTTGGCGCAACTGCTCTATAATCCGCTTACACAGCATATCAAGCAGCGGAATAACATAAACCTATGTCAGACTCCCGGCTTATCCTGGTCACCGGCGCAACCGGTTATATCGGTGGTCGCCTCATCCCTCACCTGCTGCAAGCGGGTTATCAGGTGCGCGCGATGGTGCGCGATCCCGAACGTTTGCAGGGTCGCCCCTGGTTATCCAAAATCGACGTGGTGCGGGGCGATGTACTCGTGCCTGAAACTCTCACGGCGGCGTTCTCTGGTGTCGAGGCTGCTTATTACCTCGTACACAGTATGCGCGGCAACGAGGATTTCCACCAGCGCGATCTGCGCGCCGCGCGCAACTTCGGACAGGCCGCGCACGCGCAGGGCGTCCAACAGATCATCTATCTCGGCGGGCTGGGCGACCCCGGATCCGATTTATCGCATCATCTACGGTCTCGCCAGCTTACCGGCGAGGCGCTGCGCGAATCCGGCGTGCCGGTCACGGAGTTTCGCGCCGGGGTGATTGTCGGCTCCGGCAGCATCTCGTTTGAGATGATCCGCTATCTGACCGAGCGCCTGCCGGTCATGATCTGCCCCCAGTGGGTCTTCACGCGCATCCAGCCGATCGGGATCGTGGACACGCTGGATTATCTCGCTGCGGCCCTGACCACGCTGGAAAGCCGCGGTCAGATCGTCGAGATTGGGGGGCAGGATGTGATCACCTACGGGGATATGATGCGGGACTACGCACGTGTACGTGGTCTGCGCCGCTACCTGATTCCCGTGCCGGTGCTGACCCCGCACCTGTCGTCGTATTGGGTACACTGGACCACGCCGATCCCCAGCGACATCGCCCGCCCGCTGATCGAGGGACTGCGTAACGAGGTGATCGTGCGTGATGACTCGGCACGGAAGTTATTTCCCGATATCCAGCCCGCAGATTACGAAACGGCGGTGCGCAACGCGCTGCACCGGTTGCAAGCCAGCGATGTCGAAACCAGTTGGAGTGATGCGCTGGTCAGCAGCCTGCCGGACCGCAACCCGACCGTTTTGACCACGCATGAGGGCATGTTCATTGAGCAGCGC
>CAZMNL010000710.1:0-2164 GCA_964567525.1 uncultured Anaerolineaceae bacterium | reverse complement strand
GTTTGCGCTGTTCTGGCTCGTACCTGTGACGGTGCTGCGCGTGCCGGGGTTGTTCATCGCCGGGCTGGGCGTGGCGAACCTGTTCCCGTTCCTGCTGTCGATCAGCATCAGCGCCGCCGCAGATCACGCCGATACCGCCAGTTCGCGGCTGACGCTCGGCGGCGGGCTGGCGATCCTGACCGCGCCGCAGGTACTCGGCACCACCGCCGACCTGACCGGCATCCAGACGGCTTACGGGCTGGTGTTCGCGCTGTTTGTGCTGGCGTTCGCGGTCGTGATCGTGGCGCGGCGGCAGGAGTCAGGCGCTTGACTCACGCGATATCTCAGCGCAGGGCCAGCAGGCGGAAGACCTCGACCGGCTGCGAGCGCCCCTTGACCGTGATATCGCCGCCCGGCTCCACCTCGATGTGATCGCCCAGCCGTTCGTAGACCGCCGCTGAGATCAGCACTTCGCCCGCGTTGGCGTGCTCTTGCAGGCGTTTGGCGACGTTCACCGGGTCGCCGATGGCGGTGTAGTTCATGGCGCGGCTGGTGCCGATGTTGCCGACGACCACCTCGCCCAGGTGGACGCCGATACCGAAGCTCAGGCCGGGAGATTCGCTGCGCGCGCTGCGCTCGGCAATCGCGCGCTGAAGCGCCATCGCCGCATCGACCGCGCGGTAAGCGTGGTCCGGCTGGTCTTCCGGCGCGTTGAAGAAGGCCATCACGCCATCGCCCAGGAACTTGTCCAGCGTACCCTCGCGTGAGAAGACGACGTCCGTCGCGGTGCGGAAATACTCGTTCAGCAGGCTTACCACGTCTTCCGGTTCGGCGTGTTCGGCGAAGGCGGTATAGCCGCGCAGATCGGCGAAGACCAGCGAGACTTCGCGGCGCGTGCCGCCCAACTGCATCAGGTTGGGATTTTCGATCACGCGCTCGACCACCGAGGGCGCGACATAGCGCGCAAAGGCGCTGCGCAGGTTTTCGGTACGTTCGGCGGTGGCGCGTTCCAGCGCGGCATAGTTGCGCGCGTTCTGGATCGCAATCGCGGCGTAGTCGCTCAACATTTCCAGCAGCGCGCCGTCTTCCTCGTTAAACGCGCGCGAGTTCGGCGACGCATTCGTGACCATCAGCACGCCGATCACCTCGCCTTTGACGTGCAGCGGGATACAGGCGACCGCCGCCGGTAGAGTCGGGTTCTGGGCGCGGTGCTGGGCGAGCTGGTCCGGCGAGAGCACGACCGCTTTACCGGTCTGCGCGGCGCGCATGGCGAGCCGGTCGCTGCGCGCCTCATTGACCGAGTAGGCGTGCGGGTCACTGTGCAGCTTTTGCGCACGACAGACCAGTTGATCGCCTTCCAGCAGCAAAAGCTGGCCTTCCTGCGCGTCGATGATCTGCGTGGCGGCCTCGACGATGCGCGGCAGCAGGTGGTCCATGCTGACCAGCGCGGTCACGCTTTTGCCGATCTTGTACAGCGTGTTGAGTTCGCGCACGCGGCGGTTCAGGCTGGCGTTGGCCGAAAGCAGGCGTTCGGTGAGCGCCTCTTTATCGCGCCGCAAGCGGACTTCACCGAGCGCGCGGTTCATGGCCTCCAGCATTTCATCGACGGTGTAGGGCTTCTTCACATAGTCGCGCACGCCCTTCCGGTACACCTCGACGGCGACTTCCTCCGACCCGTGAAAGGTCATCAGGATCACGGGAATATCCAGGCCCTCTTCCTTGAGCGCGTCAAGCACTTCCATGCCGTTCATGCGCGGCATTTGCAGGTCCAGCAGAATAATATCGGGCGAGAGACGGCGGATCGCGTCCATCGCTTCCAGGCCGTCGCGCGCCATCAGCGGGATGAACCCGTTGGGTCGCAGAATATAGTTGGCGATAAATTCCCGGTTGTCCCGCCCGTCATCGACGACCAATACCCGTACTGCGCTTTCTTCCGTCACGCGCTTGCCCTCACAGTATTCATAAATTGATGAGTTCGAAAATGAGTATAGTATACAACGCGCATACGGGCTAGGGAGCAACTGCCGGGGGGGGGCGTTCCGCGATATCGACGCGGGCGCGGAGGCCGTGCCGCTGCCGTCCTTCGACCTGACCGGCGGGCCGCGCGTGGGGGGCGCGGCGGTGGACCTGGCATCTAGAAAATCCCGCACGTCTGGTTTATCGTAATAAATAGCACTATTATTAG
>CAZMNL010000709.1:0-2167 GCA_964567525.1 uncultured Anaerolineaceae bacterium | reverse complement strand
ACCCGGCGTCGCCCTGGTTCGGGCAAGCGTCGGCGTCATCGGGGATACCGTCGCCATCGCTGTCAGCGGGCGGCGGGGGCGGATTCGGGCATCCGCTGTCATCCAGGCCGTACCCGGCGTCGCCCTGGTTCGGGCAAGCGTCGGCGTCATCGGGGATACCGTCGCCGTCCGAGTCGGCTTGCGCAACCTCGGTAGGCGTTCCCTCTCGGCGATCACCGGCGGTCCCTTGCAGCCCGATCTCCTCACTAAACGTGATCAGACCGAGCGCGATCAGAAGAATCAGGACTCCTCCGATGATGATCTGTGTTCTGCGGCTAAAACGTCCTGCCAACATAAAACCCCCTTCCTATTGCACCGGTTGATAGATGGTGTCTGCCATGTTTGAAATCGATCCCATTATAACCCGATATCGTGTGAGAGTTGCGTTGAGGTAGATTATCTTGTTTTGTTTTTGTCAGCGTTGTGTTGTTCCCCTGTTCCTTGTGCTGTCGATCCCACCCGCTGCACACACTGTGCTCATTGGCAGCGTGGTGATGCGCCGTCCATACAAGCAAGTATACAGCGTTTGTGAGTAGTGTAAATTTAAGTCGTCACTGGTCAACAAAAAGGGTTGTTTGTAGTTTGTTAGGGGATGTATCCACGTCACCGCGCGCGGCGACATGAATGAGGAGAGCGTGGGCGGTGACACCGGACGTGTGCGGTCCGCGCGAACTGGGATTCGTTACGCCGACGGTTCAAACCTGTCGGCTACATAGCCTGAAACCCACTGAAGGGGTTCATTGCGGCCCTTGCAGCCCCTTCAGTGAGCTTACCCGCTTTGCATCTAGCGCGGCAGCTTGCTGCCGACAGGCGCTTGAGCGCGCAGCGAGGGCCGATCCCCACTCATTTTCATCTCTTTGATGTGTCGCCGCGAGCGTCGGCATGGGAAACTCACCCCCCCAATCCCGCGTATGCTGCGCATATGTTCCCGCCTCCGGAGAGAATCCCCCCCTCTCCAGAGTGTGAAGAGTGCGCGCGACCTGCGGTCGCGGCCAGGGGGGTGAGGCTCAGAGCGTTGCTGTCAGGTTTTGCATGCACCCTGCAAAAAAAATGCAGGGCGCACCGCAGTACACCCCGCCCGCCGGGCGTTCAGCTCAGGAAAAACTCCGTGCCGCAGAACTTGCACATCGCCACGCCCTTACCCTGCAAGTTGATCTCGCCGCCGCAGTTGGGGCACTGCTGCAAGTCGCGTAGCTGGCTGGCCTGCTGCGAATACAGCACGCCCTTGTCCCAGTTGATATAACCGCTGAAGATGCCCAGCCCGACCAGGTGATGCACCATGTCCCGAATCTGCTCGCGCGGGAGCTGCATCTCGACGGCCAGATCGCTGATCGGAACCTGCCCCCGGCTCTGCACGATGTTGAGCAGCGTGCGCTGCTGCGCGGCATCGGTGGCCTGCTGTGCTTCCTGCGTGCCGGTCAGCAGCAGGTACAGGCCGCCGCCCGCCAGCGGCGCGACCAGCACCAGCAGCGCCACGCCCAGCCCCAGGATACGCGCCGAGTCTTCGAGATCGTCATTCGAAAACAGCCACAGCGCCGCGATCACGCCGATGGCGATCCCCACCACCAGCAGCATAATACCCATCAAACGGTTGGTGTTCATGTGTGTTTCCCCTTGTGAGTCATCAGTTGGCAGTTAACAGTTGTCAGTGTGAGTCAGGCAGATATAGAAGTTCAGAAAATATTTCGGAGTCCACGCGAGTTCACCTCACCCCTAAATCCCCTCTCCAGCTTCCGGAGAGGGGACTTAACCGCTCCCGTTCTCCCCCTCTCCGCGTGTGGAGAGGGGGCCGGGGGGTGAGGTAAATCCCGTGCGCAAGTTGTGATCAGACACGTTATCTGTAACGTTTTCTGAAAAGCTATAGCAGGCACGCCCCTACTGATAACTGACCACTGGATTTATCCAAACCCGCGCGAGCCGCCGCCCGAACCGCCGCCGGACCCGCCGCCGCTGAAGCCGCCACCCGACCCGGACCCCGAACTGCTGGGGCGGCTGGTCATCACGCGTGACGCTTCGTTGAACATCTGCGACATACCCTTGCTCATGGCGTTCAGCCCCTCGCCGAGCGAGCGATTCATCGATTCCAGGTTGGGCGCGTCGAAGCCGCCGCCCAGGTTGCCCATGCCCT
>CAZMNL010000708.1:0-2168 GCA_964567525.1 uncultured Anaerolineaceae bacterium | reverse complement strand
AGCAGGATCACGGCGCTGAACACGATCACCGCGCCCACCTGCCACGCCCCGCGCTGCACTCGCGGCAGCAGCGCCCCCGCCCCGATGCTGACCAGCGCCCCCCACGCGAGCGCGGTCGCGCCGTTGAAGCGCCCCGCCGTGCGCGTATCGCGCAGCACCGGCAAGTCCTGCAAGACCGCCCAGGGCAGTGTTACATACGATTTGTAGTCCTCGAAACGGATCACGACCGGGTCGTCGCGCCACTTCAGCAGCGGGCCGAGCGCGAGCAGCATCGCACCCAATGCGACCGCCAGCCAGGGCCGCGCCTCGCGGCGGGTCAGCACGCCGATCAACACCAGCGCCGACGCCGCCAGCCCCAGGTAGGCCGCGCCCTCGGCGGTGTTCGTGCCCAGCACATCCAGCGCGTAGCCCGGCACGAGTCCCAGGTCATCCAGCGGGCCGAACGGCGACGGGCTGATGAACGCCAGCGGGTCCGCGCTGAAAGTCACGCGCCCGGTTTCGCGCAGGCGCTCGATCTCGGCGCGCCCGGCGCTGGTCAGCAGCGGGCCGAAGAACACCAGCAGGATCGCGCCGCCCAGCGCGACCATCGCCGCCGCGCGCACCAGCGGCCACGTGTGCCAGGGCTGCGCGACCGGGATCACGCGCCGCCGCTCGGCGATCAGCGCGTACAGCCCGCTGAACACCACCAGCGGCATCAGGTTGTAGATGATCTGCGAAGTCAGGCCCAGGCACGCCACCGCGAACCAGACTCCGCCCCAGAAGACGAGCCTCACCCCCCCGGCCCCGGATTCGCGGTTTGTAGGGGCGGGTTTAGAAACCCGCCCAGGGCGCGTTTGGAAACTCGCCCCTACAGATTCTGCGTCCTCAAACATCACCCGCCACCAGCACAGCGCGAACAGCGGCAGCCCGTACATTGCCAGCACATCCATGTGCCCGACGCTGAGATGCCCCTGCATACTGGGAAATGCCGCGAACACCAGCCCGCCGAGCAGCGCCGCCGGGATATGCCCGCGCGCCAGCGTCAGACCGAGCCAGTACGCGGTCAGGCCATTGAGCACCAGCGTCACGATCAACCACAGGTTGAAGGCCAGCACGGGCGGGAAAACCAGCGCCAGCAGCATCACCGGAACCCAGCGCAGCGGCGTGGACCACATCACGCGGCTGGTCACGCCGTCCGGGTAGGCAATGCGCGCCTGGTGCAGCGGGTTTTCGCCGGCGATAAGCTGTTCCTTCGCCTCCCACGCCTGCCGCAGCATCATGTACGTGTCGCCGTAGCCCACGCCCGCCGCGTGGGTCCCCAGGTGGCGCGCCAGCGGCCACGTCACGAATCCCGCCGCGAGCGTATAAACCAGCACCGGCAGGATCACCCATACCCACGCCCGGCGCAGGCGTGCGTTTCGCGCGTCCGCATTTTGCACCCACTGAGTCGTTATCATCCGCTCTGCACTCCCGCAAAAACCATCTCCGACGCCGCGCAAGTCTACCACACCCGCGCGCGCCTGTCTTGGCATCGTGCCCGGTAATTCTGTTACGATCTAGATTACATATCGTCCGAAATATACATCCGGTCGCCGTCTGTCTTTCGCTTAAAGCTAACCGCTTATGGCTTACAGCTATTTTTCAGGAGGCCGCACCATGGCAACATCCGTACAGAAACTCGTGGGCGAATCCATCGCCATCGTGACCTACACCGCACCTTTCGACATCGCCAAAGACCTGCTCGCCGCCGGGCAGCAGCTCACCGAGATCAGCCAGAAAGTCACCGGCACGCTGCATATCGTGATCGATATCAGCCGCCTGGACCTATCATTCGATGAGATCATGCAGGGCATGGGCGAGAGTTCCGGAGACCGGCTGAAAGAGGTCAACAACGGCGACGTAACGCTGACCTTCATCGGCAGTCCGCACATGCTGCAAACGGTGAGCGAGTCGTACCCGCAGCAGGTAGACATCTATCCCACGCTGGACAAGGCGCTGGGCGCGATCCGAAGCTGAACGGCTTTCAGGCATGGCATGACGCCCGAAACCCTGACCGACTATCAGCGCGCGTGCAGTCTGCGCGCGCTGATTCGTTGATTTTGCATAACCGCTAGACCATCCCCCCCCTACCCCGAACGCTCAAGTATAGATTGGGTGCATTTTGATTCGTAGGGGACGTATGGTTGGGT
>CAZMNL010000707.1:0-2171 GCA_964567525.1 uncultured Anaerolineaceae bacterium | reverse complement strand
TCGCAGATCGGCGTGGCGCTGGTGCTCAGCTTTGGCGGCGTGCGCGTGATCAACGGCGACATGGACGCCGGTACGCTGGTCGCGTTTCTGCTCTACCTGAACATGTTCTTCGACCCGATCCGCGACCTGGCGATGCGCCTGGACCAGTTCCAGGAAGCCTCCGCCGCCGCCGACCGCATCCTGAATGTGCTGGATACCAAATCCGAGATCGTCGATCCGCCGGATGCCGCCGATCTGCCGCCGCTGAACGGCGCGGTTGCGCTGCACGGCATCAACTTCTACTACACCACGCCGCAGTATGGCGCATCAAACGGCAGCGACCATCACACCGCCGCCGCACACTCGGAAAACGGCAAAAACGCCGGGGACGAGTCCGGTGACGAAGCGCCCACCGACATCCTGCACAACATCAACCTGGATGTGAAACCGGGCGAAACCGTCGCGCTGGTCGGGCATACCGGCGCGGGCAAAAGCACCTTCGTGCGCCTGCTGGGGCGGCTCTACGAACCGCAGGACGGCGAAATCCTGTTCGACGGGCACGACATCAGCAAAGTCTCGCTGGCCTCGCTGCGCCGCCAGATGGCCTGGGTCCCGCAGGATACCGGCCTGTTCGCCACCACCATCCGCGAGAATCTGCGTTTCGGGCGGCTCGACGCCACCGACGCGGAAATCGAAGCCGCCGCACGCGAAACCGGCGCGCACGAGTTCATCAGCCAGTTTCCGAAAGGCTACGAGACCGACGTGGAAGAAGGCGGTTCGCGGCTCAGCACCGGGCAGCGCCAGTTGATCAGCTTCACGCGCGCGCTGCTGGCGAACCCCGCGATCATCATCCTGGACGAAGCCACCAGCAGCGTTGACACCGTGACCGAAATCCAGATGCAGGCCGCGCTCGGTAAGCTGCTGGAAGACCGCACCGCGTTTGTGATCGCACACCGGCTCAGCACGATTGTGCGCGCGGATCAGGTCGTCGTACTCGATCATGGCCGCATCATCGAACAGGGCACGCACACCGAACTGCTCGCCCGGCAGGGCCACTACTATCACCTGTATATGACACAGCTTCAAGGCAGCGAGTCGGAGAGCTAGCGCGGCGCACCAACCGGCCCGTTCGTAGGGGAGGGTTTGGAAACCCTCCCACCCTGGGCAGCCAGCGCGTCAGGTAAGCGTAGGCAAACCAATGATCTGAAAAACGTAGACAAATTTTGATTTATCGATCAAAATAGCGCCCCAATAGGAAAAATCGCCATCCTGCTGTATCGCGCTGGCGGCGTCATGCAATGCCAGCCAAAATCAAGCAAGATTTGAAAGGACACGCTACCGTGACTAAACGCAAGACACTTTTCCTGGCAACGATTGCCATCGCTCTCATGCTGGTCGGCCTGACCCCGTTTGTCGCCAGCGCAGGCAGCACCCTGCCCGCCGACAGCGCCAACGTACAGCAAGGCGCACCCACCGCCACGCCCGAAGACCCGATCTGGCTGGCGTTCAACGCGGCGCGCGCCGCGCTTGAAGAAGACATCAACGAAGACCTGACCTTCGTACAGCGCTGGACCTACGAAATGTACGAGTTTGACGGCGGCATCGATAGCTGCCGCACGCTCGAAGAAGAAGAGCAGCCGCGTGACCTGTACTGGGGCTGGCGCTTCACCATCACCACCCTGAACAACGTCACCTACGAAGTCCGCACCAGTTTCAACTATACCATCGTCACCATCTGCGACGAAGTGACCGTCGGAACCACCAGCGCCGTTGCCGCGAACCCGGACTCCGACCTGCCCGCCCCGGTGCAGGGTTCGGCGGTGGGGGGCGGTTTTGAGGTCGGCGGCCAGGTCACCGGCCTGTACCCCGACACGCGCGCCGCGCTCAACAACGCCAAAATGAAGTGGGTCAAGTTCCAGCTTCAGATGGGCCAGGACGCCACCGGCCTGATCACCGAAGCGCACGGGGCCGGGTACAAGATTCTGTTCTCGGTCGTGGGGGACAAAAACCAGGTCATGGACTCCGGCTACCAGGACTCCTACGCCAGCTTCGTCGCAGGTCTGGCCCAGGCGGGCGCGGACGGTATCGAAGTCTGGAACGAGCCGAACATCGACCGCGAATGGCCCACCGGGCAGGTTAACGGCGCGAACTACGTGCCGCTGCTGGCGAAAGCCTTCAACGCGATCAAGACC
>CAZMNL010000706.1:0-2176 GCA_964567525.1 uncultured Anaerolineaceae bacterium | reverse complement strand
AGAATTTTTTCACCACAGAGCACACAGAGATCACGGAGAAATTATGGGAGAAAACTCTGAGAAAACACGGGACGGTTTGCGGTCCCGCTCACGGAACAGATACCCTCTGGCAGCCTCTTTTTTCTCTTAAAAATCTCTGTGTCCTCCGTGTACTCTGTGGTGTATCTTTTTGCCCCGAATTTGAAACGCACCCTATCCAAACTATACGGCATCCCCCCCGCACAGACAAACAAAAAACGCCCGCCTGCGGAGTGCATGACGGGCTGTGAAGGTCGTGTCGGGCTGGGGATCAGGCGTCCTGTTCAGTGGTGGGAGCGTGTCCGGCCTGTTCGCCGGGTTCGTCTTCCCAACTGATAATCCAGATACACAGTCCTGCAACCGCAACAGTCGCTACGATCAGCGCGATCCAGTTGCCGGTGGTCAGGCCCACGTCGTGCGCTTCATACACCAGCAGCGCAATACAACCGACCGACAATACGATCCAGGCGGTGATGCGCGGCCAGGATTCAATGATCTGAATCAGGAAGCCGATACCGGGTTGCTGCTTTAAACGTTCCACAATTCTGCCTCGTATGTTCTGAGAATCTCACAACGCACGCCGGATACTTACAGCGGCTTTAAGACCCGCTCGGCGCGCAGTTTCTTGGCGTAAATATCGAACCCATCCGGGCGTGCTTCGCGGGCCGCTTCCCGCCACGCCGGAACCTTGATTTCTTCCAGCGTGCGCTTTTCATAACCGGCCTGCTCCAACGCGACGATGGTTTCCGCCGGGACATTTGGCGGCAGGAAGATATAGCCGACTTCGCTTTGCAGGTCGCGGGAGGCCTGCTCGATGGAGTCGATCAGTTGGGCGGCCACCGGTGGGATCGGCGCGTGGGTGTCGATGATGAATTCATCGCAGCGTGTGACCAGGTTTTCCACGATGAAACCCACCAACCCGACCGGCTGATCGCCTGCCATCGCCAGCATGTACGATTTCATCAGGATATCATAGCGGTTCACCGTCTTGCCCAGGTGATCCTTGAGCATTTGCGAGATCAGATCGGCGTTGCCGGGTTTGCCGCGCACAATGGTTAACTGCTCGACAGCGCCAGCCTGCGCCTGTGATGGCGCTGGCGAACGCGCAGCGGGCGGTGTTTCGGCTTCCACAACTCCGGTCGGGCTGCCCTGCGCGGCCACCGGTTCGGCAGCCGCTTTGACGGGTTCTTCCTGCGCAACAGGAATCGTCTTCCAGGCCGCCTGAACCTGCGCCCAGGCTTCTTCGGGCGTGCCGTTGTTGATGATCACCACGTCAGCCCTGGCGAGCTTTTCCGCCTGGGGGTTTTGCACGCGAATCCGTTTGAGCGCTTCCAGCCGGGGCAAGCCGCGACCCTCCAGGCGGCTGAGCTGATTATCTTCGTCAGAATCCACCACCCAGATCGCGTCGAAGTCGTCTGCCATCGATCCTTCAAACAACTTGATCGCTTCGACGACCACCACATCATGGCGTGCGCGTTTGATCAGCGTGTCAATGGCGCGCCCGATTACGGGATGCGTGATTTGTTCGAGCTGCGCTAAGGCATCCGGGTGTGCAAAGACGACAGCCCCCAGTTTGGAGCGGTCGATACGCTTTTCCGAGTCCAGAATCCACTGGCCGAACATTGCAATCGTTGCTTTATAAGCCGGGGCACCCGGAGCCATGGCCTGATGCGCTAATCCATCGGCATCAATTGTGTACGCACCCAGATGATCAAGCATCCGGCGTACCAGGCTCTTTCCCATTGCAATGTTACCTGTGAGGCCGATCACGTATTTCCCAGGCCAACGACCCACAGCAATCCCTCCAACATTTTTATAATTACGTTGACAATGCTTTAATCATGGCATGATCATTGTAACTTGCGTAGAGTTTCCGGTCAAACGATTCGCTAATCTGGGGTGCATCCCAAATTGGAGGCAGGATTTTTTTCACCACAGAGGGCACGGAGATTTTTTGGGTCTACGCGGATTAGTGGGAAAGAGCCAAATCACCCATCCCGGATTTGGGTTCGAAAGTCGTTCTTTGCCCTTTAGTCCTGTATCTGGGAATTGTCGCAGTTCAATTTTGTGACACTCCCCACTATTCCGCGTTGAGCCGATTTTTTTGGGTGTGGCTATTTTACGTTTGAGCCATAATCGATGACTGTTTCACTGAAAA
>CAZMNL010000705.1:820-2178 GCA_964567525.1 uncultured Anaerolineaceae bacterium | reverse complement strand
TGTACTCGGACCCAACTAACCCTAGTTGGGTCGCTGCACCTGCTGAAACGTCGGCGGCAGACCGATCAGATCGAAGTAGACCCGCCGAAGCAGTGTCGCCCGATCCGCCCGGGGCGTTCGTGATCCGGCGGCGACCGCTGCGCGGCGACCGTCCCGCGACCGTGCCCTGGATCGCGGTCGGCGCGGGCGCGCTGATGATGAACATCTTCGCCGGGCACGTTGAGATCACCTACTACACGCTGATCGTAATGGCGTATTATGCGGCGGCGCGGCTGCTGTGGCTGTGGTGGCAAAAGAAAAAAGAAAAAGAAATCACCACAGAGCGCACAGAGGACACAGAGAGAGAAGATAAAGTTGGAGAAAATCAAGAGGAAGACTCTTTAACTCAAAGTCTCTCTGCGAACTCTGTGTCCTCTGTGGTGAATCGCTCTTCGCTTTTCCGTCCGGCGGCGGCGCTGCTGGCAATGGTCCTGCTCGGACTGGGACTCGGCGCGGCGCAGTTCATCCCGCTGTACGAACTGGGCACGCGCAATTTCCGCGAAGAAGCGGCGAGCTTTGACGAGGTGCAGGGCTACGCTTTCCCGGCGCGGCACGTTGTAAAGTTCCTGATCCCGGACGCTTACGGCAATCCCGCCGACCACGAATACCGCGACGTGTTCTCCGGCGAGAGGGTCGCGCACGACTGGCAGCGCCCGTGTGAGAGCTGTCCCGGCGGGTTCCAGCGCGTGACCGATACCGCGTTCGGCATCAAGAACTATGTCGAGGGCGGCGCGTACATGGGGATTCTGACGCTGGCCCTGGCGGGGATCGGGTTATTTGCGCGGCGCAAACAGGACGGCGATACGCCCCCGTACCGCGCGATCCTGGCGGGCGTGGCGCTGACCTTTGCGTTCGGGCTGCCCACCTACGCCCTGATCTACTACGTGTTCCCGAACACCAACCAGCTACACACGCCCTTCCGCTGGATATGGCCGGTGACGTTTGCGGTGGCGGTGCTGGCGGCGTTCGGCGCGGACGCGCTGCAAAAACAGGCCGCGCGGGTGTCGCGCTCGCGCGCCGTGACGTGGTTCGGCTGGGCGCTGGTCGTGGCGGGATTGGCGGCGCTGGGCGGGCTGCTGCTCAGCCGCGCGGCGTATGACGACACGTTCGCGCCGCTGGTCGAGTCCGTCTTCGAGGGGCTGGCGGGCGCGGATCGCGCGTTCCCGGATGCGCGCGCCTTCTACAGTTACCAGTTTTGGAACGTGTTGATCGTCGGCGTGATGCTGCTGGCGTCCGGCGGCGTGATCCTGCTCAGCCGCGCGCGTCTGCACCTGCCGCGCCGGTTGGGGGCGGTTCGGTTATGGGGCGCGGCGGCGGTC
>CAZMNL010000705.1:0-810 GCA_964567525.1 uncultured Anaerolineaceae bacterium | reverse complement strand
GGGTGGGGCTTCAACCCCGCCGCTGACCCCGCGTGGCTGGACTACACGCCCGACTCGGCCCGTTGGCTGCAAACGCAGCACGCCGCCGAGGGACCCTTCCGCTATACGACGATTGACAAGGGCGGGAGTCCGCTGCACGCTAACAGCACATGGCGCTACGGGCTGCACGACGTGCGCGGCTACGACAGCATGATCCCGAAGCAGTACGCCGACTACATGCGCCTGATCGCGCCGCAGGGCGGGCTGCTGCATAACCGCATTGATCCCATCGCGTGGGACGACGAGGACGCGCTCGCCTCGCCGCTGCTGGACCTGCTCAACGTGCGCTACATCGTCACCGATTGGCGGGTCGAGAGCGCGGACGACCTGGGCCTGACCGAAGTCTACGCCGATGACGCGCTGCGCATCTACGAGAATCCGGGTTACCTGCCGCGCGCCTACACGCTGCCGTACTACGACCTGACTGAACCGCTGTGCGGCGCGACCCCGGACGACTTCGCCACCATCGTCACCAGTCCCGACTTCGCCGCCGACCCGCGCCGCGTGGTGATCGAGAGCTTCCCCAACGCAGAAAGCTGCGAGTTGGTCTACACCTGGCCCACGCCGGACCTCGAAGCCGAGCCGCAGCCCGCGCAGATCACCAACTACGGCGCGATTGAGGTGATGGTTAACGCGGAAGTCGAGCAGGAGTCGTGGCTGGTGCTGGCGGATACCTACTTCCCTGGCTGGAAGGCGTTTGTTCGTCCGGTGGGCGCGGGCGAGGACCAGGAAGACGAAATCGGTATCGCGCGCTTGAACGGCAACTTCCGG
>CAZMNL010000704.1:0-2179 GCA_964567525.1 uncultured Anaerolineaceae bacterium | reverse complement strand
GCTGCGCGCCGCCAAAAAAGCGGTGGATGTTGGGCAGCAGCGGCGCGCCCCCCTGGGCCAGCCGCAGCGCACCCCTTATAGCACGCGCCTGCTCGTCCACCAGCGCCGCCTCGTCGATCTGGATCAGTTTGTCGAGATTGGACGGCCCTTTGCCCTCGGCGACCAGCAGCGCGAGACTCAGCGCCAGGGTGCGCTTGCCCGCGCCCTCCGGCCCGATCAGGATCACGTGACGCTTGATGCGCTGGCTGACCATCTGCACCAGCGGTTGTAACAGCGTGTGGCGCGTGTAGATCGGGATTGGGAAACCGTCTTGCAGCGAGCCGGTCCAGTCGAGCGCGACCGTGAAGGGGCTGGCGGAGTCGGCGCTGCGCTTCGGGGTGGGCGGCGGGAGTGGCATGAAATCGCGCACGGCAGCTTTGGTGATGCCGTGCTGCGCCAGCAGGTTGTTGATGCCCGATGAGGCGTCAGTCATGGCAGCCAGGATGTGGTCCGGCCCGATGTGGCTGTGGTTGCGCTCCTGCGCCGCTGAGAGCGCCTCGTCCAGCACAATGATCAGCGACCGGCTCAAGGGCACACGCCGGTCGTTCTGAGTGATGAAGTCCAGATCACCGGACGTATCCCGGCGAGTTTTAGCGGCTAGTTTGACTCGTTTTTCGAATCTCTCGCGTTCAAAGCCGCGCCGCTCTTCTAACTTTGTGAGCAGGGCGGCGGCGGGTGTATCGGGTGTTTGCAGCAGCGCTAGCAGCACCATCTCTGCGGTCAGAAAATCGCGCCTGTACGTGGTCATGAATTCGACCGCCTGGTTCAGGACGGTTTGCGCATCATCGGTCAGCAGGTCGGGGTTGAGATTGCTCATCGTGTGTATCCTGATCACAAACAGTTGCTTTGCCGCGATCATGGTACTGCGAAACACGCGCCAGGACAACTGAGGAATGGCACATGCTGCGCCGCACGCCCTCCGCAATATTCCACCATTGACGCCCCGCCGTGCGTTGGCTACAATTGCCTGTGCCTGAGCATTCAATGCCGGTCCGGTGGTGGGCCGTGCGGAAAGAAACGGTGGCATATAGTGGCCCACCGTAGAGCACCGTCACTGTTACCCGCGCGTGCTGTATCAGCCCGGCGGGTTTGATGTGTATTTCAGGCTATTTCGGCCCTATTAGGCTACGCCAAGAAAATAATTACCCCATCCCCCACAACCCCTTCCCTGAGGGAAGGGGAGCAAAGGCCAGCTTATTTGGGTGATTTATTTCCTGGATCAGCCTTACACACCCTGGGCCAGGTCGGACGCGCCTGTTTGCCCTGATTAATTGAGGAGACGTAATTCAATGGCAGACCTGATCAAATTGGAAGTCGAACGGCGAGAAATCGAGGGCAAAGAAGTTCGTCACCTGCGCCGCCAGGGCATTATCCCCGGCGTGCTGTATGGCCCGACGATTGAGTCGATTCCGCTGCAAGTGGCCTGGACCACGCTGCGCCCGGTGCTGCGCTCCGCCGGGGCCTCGGCGCTGATCCAGATGGTGATCGATGGCGATGAGAATCATAATGCCCTGGTGCGCGATGTCCAGCGCGACCCGCTGCGCGGCGACGTGCTGCACGTCGATTTTTACCGCGTGCGCATGGATGTGTTGCTCCGCACCGAAGTGCCGCTGGCGATGATTGGCAGCGACATGGTGATCACCGAACAGGGTGGTATCGTCTCACAGGAAATGAACTCGATTGAGGTCGAATGCCTGCCCGGCAACCTGCCCGCACAGATCGAAGTCGATCTCTCGTTGCTGGCCGAGGTGGGCGACAGCATCACTGTCTCGCAGCTTCCCGAACTTGAGGGCGTGACCCTCATGGCGAATGAGGATGATGTGATCATTTCTTCGTCCTACCCGCGCCAGGCTATCGAGGAAGAGGAAGAAGAAGAGGAACTGGAAGCGGAAATCGAGGAAGGCGAAGAGCCGGAACTCATCCGCCGCGACCGCGAAGACGAAGACGAGGAAGCGTAGTTCCTTTCCGCGTTACCCTATGCCAGACCCCAACGGGGACCGCAGCCGGTCCCCGTTATTTTTTTCGCTCAAGTATAGATCGGGTGCATTTTGATTCGTAGAGAACGTAATTGTTGAGTTTTAGGCAGAATGGTCCCGGCATGGTTAGCCGAGAACCGGCCCCTATCCCGTGCGACCGCGTT
>CAZMNL010000703.1:0-2180 GCA_964567525.1 uncultured Anaerolineaceae bacterium | reverse complement strand
ACCAGCATTCCCGGCACGGCGGCCTGCGCCAGCAGGGACGTAGTGCGCGCGGCGGGGGTGGGCAGTTTGAGGTCGGCGACATTGACCAGCAGCCCGGCCCCGACCGCGTACAGCAGCGGCACGCGGAAGACGTTCAGCAGCGCCTCGCGCGGGGACGCGGTCCCGGCGGAGGCCAGGAACACGCCCAGCGTGTAGGTGACGATCACCGTGCCGACGAAATACACGACCGCGCGTTCTGCGCCCGCGTCACCGAACGCGAACTGGTTCAGCGGAATACCGTAGTTGCCCGCGTTGATCAGCGTGGCGGTCATCACAAACGCGCTGCCGGTGCGCGAGTCGAGCCGCAGCCCGCGCGCCACCAGTGACGCGAGCAGCGCGATACTCAGCGACATCCCGACGCCCGCGCCCATCAGGTTCCCCGCTTCTCCGGCGGTAAGCTGAGTGGTGGCGAGCGTCTCGAAGATCAGGAACGGGGTGAACAGGTAGATCACCAGCCGCGACAGCGGTCGCGGGTCGATCTCGAAGATGCGATCCACCACGACCACGATCCCGACCAGCAGGAACAGCGGCGAGATAATGTTGTAGGTGACTTCGGCGAGCGTTTCGAAAAACATCGCGCCGGGTTACTTGCCGCGTTCGGCGGCGGTGACGATTTTCAGGAAATTGGTCTGGCTGCCCACGCCGAAGGGTACGCCGCCGATGATCACCATCAGGTCATCGCGGCTGACGAGTTTCGTTTGCAGCGCTTTTTCGACCACCACGTCGATCATTTCGTCGATGGTTTCGAACTCTTCGACCAGGATCGGCATCACGCCCCAGACGAGCGCCATGCGCGCGTAGGTGTCGCGGTTGGGCGTGGCGGCCAGGATCGGCGTATTCGGGCGCACGCGGGCCACGCGCCGTGCGGTATAGCCCGACCACGTGCTGGCGACGATCAACCGGGCGTCGAGCATCTGCGCGATCCCGGCGGTGACGTGGCTGATCGCGGCGGGCACAGAGCGCAGTTTTTCGCCCTGGATAGTTTCGGTGGATAGGGCAATGCGGCGTAATTCTTCGTGGTCGTGCATGTACTGCTCGGCGATCCCGGCGATGCGTACCATCATCTCGACGGTGTGCAGCGGGTATTTGCCGATGGCCGTTTCGCCGGAGAGCATCACCGCGTCGGAGCCGTCCACAATCGCGTTCGCCACATCGGTTGATTCGGCGCGCGTGGGGCGCGGGTTCTCGATCATGCTTTGCAGCATCTGCGTCGCCGTGATCACGGGCTTGCCCGCTTCGTTGCAGCGGCGAATGATGTTCTTCTGGTGGATGGGGACCTTTTCGGCGGGCGTTTCGACGCCCAGGTCACCGCGCGCCACCATGATGCCGTCGGACTGTTCGAGAATGTCATCGAAGTTGTTGATCGCTTCGGCTTTTTCGATCTTGGCGATCAGCGCGTCGTCGCCTTTCATGTGGCGCACCAGCCAGCGCAGTTCGCGGATATCATCGCCGGTGCGCACGAACGACAGCGCGATATAGTCCACGCCCTGGGCCAGCGCGAAGCGCACGTGGTTACGGTCGGCCTCGGTGATCGACGACAGGCTGAGCGCGGAATCCGGCACGCTGACGCCCTTGTGTGAGGACAGCGACCCGCCCGTGATGATCTCGCACACGACCGCGTGACTGTTGACCTTATCCACGATCAAAAATTCGAGCTGCCCGTCATCGAGCATCAGGCGCTCGCCGGGGTTGAGTTCCGCGATCACGTCGGGGTGGGGGAAGGGGACGGTGAAGGGGTCGTCCTTCTCCGGGTCGAGATCGGTGTGTGTGGTGAGCGTCACGCGGTCGCCTTCGGTGAGTTCCAGCGGGTCCTGGATCAGGTCGCCGAGCCGCAGCTTGGGGCCGGGCAGGTCGCCGAGGATGGCGACGACTGCGCCTTCCTCTTCGGCGAGGCGGCGAATGTTGGCGATATTGCGCGCGTGTGTTTCGTGATCGCCGTGACTGAAGTTGATGCGCGCGACATCCATGCCCGCCCGGATCATGGCGCGCAGCATACTCGGTTCCTGCGAGGCGGGGCCGATGGTGGCGACGATCTTGGTACGTTTGCGGTGCTCGTTAATGATTCCCATGTGACAGGGCCTTTCGTCTTGGCTCAAGTATAGATCGGGTGCAAATGGTGATTTTAGCAGGACGCATTCGAC
>CAZMNL010000702.1:0-2190 GCA_964567525.1 uncultured Anaerolineaceae bacterium | reverse complement strand
GTCCATGCTCAGGCTTAGCTCGCCGGAGAAGACCGGCGCATCCGCCGCCGGTGTGCCCGCCGGGCGCAGCGCGACAGTGTAATCACCGACCGGCAGCGCGATATGGCCGGTCAGTTCGCCCAGGCCCAGCGCCGGGATCAGCAGCGTATCGTCGGCGTATACGTCCACCGCCGGGGCGTCCGGGCTGCCGTGCCCGATCTGTACCAGTGCGGTTCCGGTGTCGCCGGTCACGGGCGATTCAAGCACCAGCGCCGACGGTTCAGTGTCGCCGTCCAGCGTGCCGAGCGCCACAAAGGTATACAGCATCCCACTGCGCAGTGGGACTTCGCCAATGGTGGCGAGGGCGCTCTCGACTGCGCCGCCCGCCGGGACGATCACCAGGTTTTGCAGCCCGGTCCCGATATTGACCGTGCCGAACTGCGTGCCGTAATTGACGCCTTGCAGCAGCGGGCCGCCCTCGGTCGTCACCACGTCCAGCGGCGGGGCATCGACCATCGCGTTGATTGCGGTCAGGCGCGCAAAGCCCACGTTAATCGGGTCGAGGATATCTTCGTAGAGTGACGCTTCCAGCGCCTCGACCGTGCCCTGCACGATCACGGTAAACGCCAGGTTGGGAACCAGCGGCACGGAAACGGTCAGCAGAGAAGGTGCGTCCGCGCCGCGCCCCGACATTTTGACATCAACGGCATGGCTGCCGCCTTCGATATTCAGATGGGGGGTCACGTCGCCGTATGCCAGCGCAGCGGCGACTCGTTCGCCATCCACGTAGACATCGACCAGCGGCCCGCCCGCGACGGCGTGCAAAAAGCGCACGCGCGACAGCGGCGTCTGCGCCTGCGCCGCACCGCTTGCCGGCGCAGCCAGCGCCAGCACCAGCACGACGAGCAGCAGCCCGGAAATAAACCAGTTACGACGGTTCATGATTAAGTCTCCTAAATTCTCCCTTTTTTCAGGTCCAGGTCGCAGCGACCCTCATTCTAACGCACTACCCGCCCGTTACACAACGCGCGGCACACGCTCGCCCGCCGGTACGCGCGGGTTCTGACGCCACAACCGCAGGCGACCATGATTCGCACGGAATTACAGGGGCGTATCGCCCTTCGCCCGGCGCTAAATGCGCCGGGCTATATACCTGCTGGACCGCAAAGCGGCCCGCTGACCGCGTATCTGGTACAGCTTGGCGGAAATAATCCTGCGGTTTTTGTCAATACCTTCGCCAAAATTTATGGAGACAGAAAAAAGCCGGTTTTGGTAAAAATTTGACCCTTTGTGACCTTTTCTGAACCACATTTTTGTGACAAATCTGAGCTTTTTCAGCAAAATTGCCCATGTTTTCAAAATTGGCGAAGGTATTGTTTTGTAGGGGCGACTTTCTAAAGTCGCCCTGGGCGGGTGCGAACCTTCGGTTCGATGAAACCCGCCCCTACAACCGGTGTAGGACTTCTGCCGCGCGTCTAGCCCCGTTGACGGCGTTTGACCGTCGGGTGCGCTTTAGGTGCCTTCCTGCCACTGGTTGAGGTACGCGACCTGCTCCGGCGTGAGCGTGTCGATCTGCACACCCATCGCTTCCAGCTTGAGCCGCGCGATCTCCTGGTCGATCTCGGCGGGGATCGTGTAGACCTTGTTCTCCAGCACGTCGCCGTTCGTGAACATGAATTCCGAACCGAGCGCCTGGTTCGCAAAGCTCATGTCCATCACGCTGGCGGGATGCCCTTCCGCCGCCGCGAGGTTGACCAGGCGGCCATCGGCGAGAATGTTGATCTTGCGCCCGTCGGCGAGCGTGTACTGCTCGACGAAAGGCCGCACGCGCTCCGGCGCGCCGGTGGCGATCCCGGCCAGGCCGGTCAGGTTCAGTTCAACGTTGAAGTGACCGCTGTTGCACACAATCGCGCCGTCCTTCATGGCCTGGAAGTGATGCACGTCCACGACGTTGATATCGCCGGTCGAGGTCACGAACACGTCGCCAATCGGCGCGGCGTCGATCATCTTCATCACGCGGAACCCGTCCATCACCGCTTCCAGCGCTTTGAGCGGGTCAACCTCGGTCACGATCACGTTGGCCCCCATGCCGCGCGCGCGACTGGCAATGCCCCGGCTGCACCAGCCATAGCCGCCAACCACCACCGTTCGCCCGGCTAACAGGGCGTTGGTCGCCCGGATGATGCCGTCAATCGTGCTCTGCCCGGTGCC
>CAZMNL010000701.1:0-2203 GCA_964567525.1 uncultured Anaerolineaceae bacterium | reverse complement strand
AGTCGGCGGCGTAATCCGGCAGCGCGGTCCAGGGTTCTACTGCCGTGAAAAACGCGAACGTCCCTTCCCCGGCGCGCACGGTCACGAACCACCCGGCGGTGTCGGTTTCTTCGGTGCAGCCGTCCGCCTGGTAATTCGCGCCCACGCCCTCATACGGCCCGACGGTGAACGTCTGCTGATCGTACAGCCCCAGGTTGCAGGACTGCCCCACCAGCGAGCCGCGCAAAATCTGCACGCCATCGGCCCACAGGTTGTATTCGCCGGTCGCCCAGTTGACCGTATTCGGGAAGCCCCAATACAGGTAAATCAGGCCGTATACGCCCTGGTCCAGCGGGCCGAAGTAGATCGTCAGCGGCAGATCGCGCAGGCGGTCGTCAAAGGTGCGCATCGGCACCACCAGGTCGAGCGCTTGCCAACGCTCCGGTAGCGTGATCTCGACCGGCGGGGGGACGCCCGGCAGCATGACGGGTTCGGCGTCCGCTTCGCCCGCGCCGGAGGGCGTGGCATTGTCCGGGCTGGGCTGTGCGGTGCTGTCAGCAGCCGGGCCGGGGGTGCGAGTCGGCAGCGGTGTGCGCGTCGGGAATGCGGGCGGCGTACCGTCGGGAACCGGGAACGGTGTAAAGGTCGGCGTGGTGGGCGGGCCGGTCAGATCGTCCAGCGACTCGACCAGCGGAACCCCCGCGAGATCGCTCTCGCTCTCGACCTGGACGCGCAGAATCCAGCCGTAGGTCGCGCTCACCGAAGTCAGCAGAAAAACACCATCAGGGGACTGGCCGAACACGGGCACGCGCTCACGTTCGTAGAGATACGTGAACACCTCCGCCATGCGATCGGGGGCAGCGAACACGCTCGCCCGCTCGACGACGATCTGCGCCAACACCGGCGCGGGCGTGGGAGCCTGGCGATCCGGCGCGGCCCCCGCGATCCCGGCGGCGGGCAGGATCAGCGCCACAGTCAACACGATCCCGGCAGCGCGGCGCACCAGAATTTTCAACAGGGTTGGCAAACTCACCATCGCTCCGATACTCAAACGGTCAGTCCTCATTAGCCAGAACTTGCCGGATGGCGCTGACCAGTTCATCGGGCGTGGTGGGCTTCACCAGAAACGCATCGGCGTACAGAAACTCCGCCGTCTGCCGGAAGCGCGGATACGCCGTCAGCACCACAATGCGGATATCTTGCAGGTTGGGCATTTGCTGGATGCGCTTCATCACCGCTTCGCCCCCCAACATGGGCATGAGCATATCCATCACGATCACGTCGGGCGTCTGGCTCATCAGGTACTTGAGCGCTTCCGCACCGTTTGCGGCTTCCTCGACGGTAAAATCCTCGCGCTCCAAGACAATCCGGTACAGGTTGCGCAATTGCTTATCATCGTCCACGACCAACACTAACTGGCCCATAGTATACCCTCTGAAATTCCCCCTCGATTGAGGCGCATGAATGACGAGTACGGCATGGTCAACGGCGTGATTCCTAATGATATTGTACACCGGATGCGGATTGCAAAAAATATCGCGTTAAGTAAAACGGCCTGCTTTACACAAGCAGGCCGTGTGAGTCCGGGTTACAGCGCGGCGTGGTTACGCCGGTTCGCTGAGCTGGTCTTCCGGCTGGATTTCCGTGAAGGTCAGCTTTTCGCCTTCCTCGTCGTAGTCCACCAGCACGGTGCTGCCGAGCTTGATTTCCCCGGCGAGGATCACATCCGAGAGTTTGTCCTCGACCATGTTCGTCACCACGCGGCGCAGCGGGCGCGCTCCGAATTCGGGATCGTAACCCGCTTCGGCGAGGTATTGGCGGGCGGCTTTGGTCGCTTCCAGCGACATGGCACGTTCGGCCAGCCGTTCGTTGACCTTATCCAGTTCCAGTTCCACGATATCCTTGATTTCCTCTTTGGTCAGCGCGCGGAACACAATCGTGGCGTCCACGCGGTTGAGGAACTCCGGACGGAAGGCGCGGCGCAGGCTTTCCATCACGTTCTTGCGCATTTCCTCATAGTCCTGCTGTTCAGCGCGTTCCTGGTTAGTCACCGGGAGATCGAAGCCCAAAACGGTTCCCTTGCGGATCATCTCTGCGCCGACGTTGCTGGTCATGATGATGATCGCGTTGCGGAAGTCCACGCGGCGACCGCGCGCATCGGAGAGATGGCCTTCTTCCATGATTTGCAGCAGCATGTTGAAGGTTTCCGGGTGCGCTTTTTCGA
>CAZMNL010000700.1:0-2205 GCA_964567525.1 uncultured Anaerolineaceae bacterium | reverse complement strand
TTCTGCCTTTCGCTGACGGCTTAAAGCTTACCGCTTATCGCTATTTTCGAAGGAGGAGCAGCCGTGCGCTGCTCCTGTTTGTTTCCTGGAGTTGAGCAAATGACCGGAACCTTTAGCGTCGATCTCAGCAAGCACACCGCGCTGGTGACGCGCGTGGATGGTTTGATCGGTCCGGCTATCGCGCAGGCGTTGGCCCATTCGGGCGCGTCGGTGTTGGTCAACGGCATGAACCCCGCGCGAGTCGATGATCTCGTTGACAGCATCACCGCATCCGGCGGACAGGCGCGCGGCTGGACGGGCGATATCTCCAACCGCTTTCAGGTCAGCGCCATGATCGAATCGGCGCGGGACGCCTTCGGCAGCCTGGATATCGTCGTGCATGTGGCCGATGTAGAAAAGCGCGCCCCGCTGCGCACATTGGACGAGTACGACTGGCGGCGCGTGCTGGACCTCAATTTAACGGGCGCGTTCTTCTTCACGCAGCTTGCCGCGCGCGTGATGGCCGATGAAGGCGGCGGGGTGATCGTGCATGTTGCCAGCCCTGCCGGGTACGCCGGACCACATACGGACAGCGCCGCTTATGCCAGCAGTCACGCCGGGTTAATCGGCCTGACGCGCGAAGCCGCGCGCGACCTGGGACCTGTCGGGGTGCGCGTCAACGCCGTATGTCCCGGCAACATCACCGCGCAGTCCCAAACCGCGCCACCGGACACCATCCCGCAAGCGCGCACCGGTTCGCCGGACGAGGTCGCGCGGGTGGTGCTGTTCCTGTGTTCCGACGCCGCTGCATTTGTGACCGGGCAGGCGATCATCGTCGATGGTGGCGCACACATGATTTGACGGCGAAATCACGCGCGCACAATCCGGGTTTGAAACCCACCGCGCTGTACTGTAAAATTACGCTCATTCAACGAGATGTGTCATATCGCGCTAAAAGTGGGTAACCGATGACTACACAGCCCGTCAAGGTAACTATTGATAACCGCGCCCGCCTGATATCGGCAGTCTTAGCAGCAACCAACTGGCCGGACAAAGAACAAGCACGCAAACGTCACCGCGCGCACGCCCATGCGCGCAATACCGGTCGCCGTGTAGAAACCCAGTCTAAACATCCTGCTGTGCATACATTGCAGATGCTTCTGGATCACGGAACCCCACTCGAAGCGATTTTCACCTATGTTCTGTCACTTTCCTGGCCGGGGCTGGAACCGTCCGCCCGGCTTCCCTGGGTGCCGGATCACTGGGCCGCCGAACTGCGCGACTTCCTGGCCGTAAATGACCTTGAAGCGTGGTGGTCCGAGGAAAACGACACCTGGCAGCTTGCCCAGGAACAAACGCAAAAAGTCGTTCATGGCATTGATTTTCACAACTTCTTCAAACCCTTTGTGGGACCGGTCACCGAAGAACTGCTGCTGATGCCGAACATATCCTACCCCAGTGATCGGGAAATTGGCGTGCGGCTGGATGGGCGGTTGTTTTGCCTGGTTCCGCCGCGCATCGCCTGGGGGGATAACGAACCCTGGCCGTTTGACGAAGATAACGCGCACATCATCCGGGGTGCGCTGTCGCAGTACGCCCGTTTGCTGATGGTGACGTATCTACGCCAACAAGCCGCCGAGATCGCCCCGACCACGACCACGCCGCTGCCCATCAGTGATGAGTTTCGTGCGAAATATCCAACCTGGGGCGACCAGTTCACCGCACTGTTTGTCGCCGGTGCGGTGGCGATCTTTCTCGAAGAAACTATCGGACAGCCGGAGGCCAAAGCCTACATTCTGATGGAAAACAAGGTCAACGGGCTGAAGATTCTGCCGGGGGTGGTCAACGTGTTGAAACGGTACCTGTCCGAATATGAAGACGGCAAATACACACATTTCGTCGAATACCTGCCCAATTTCAGTAAAACACTGCGCGTGGTCAAGCGCGTAATCTCGCTCTGATCGCGGCACAGCGCATTTTTCGCGCTATGTCAGGGCACACTTATTTTAGGAGACACGCCCCATGACTTACGAAACAATCCTGGTTGAATACCCCGCCGAGGGTGTCGGGTTGGTCCGGCTCAACCAGCCGCGCAGCCTGAACGCGCTCACCGGCCCGCTGATGGATGAACTGATGAACGCGCTCGAAGAGATGGACCGTAACGCTGACGTGCGCTGCATGGTCATCACGGGCAGCGAGCGCGCCTTCGCCGCCGGAGCCGATATC
>CAZMNL010000699.1:0-2206 GCA_964567525.1 uncultured Anaerolineaceae bacterium | reverse complement strand
GACGACCCGCTGCGCCCGCTGGTCAACCAGGCCATCAGCGCGCTGTACCCGCCCGGCTCGGTGTGGAAGCTGATCACGGCGCTGGGCGTGATCGAGGAAGACGTGATCGATCCCAACGCATCGCTGTTCTGTCCGGGGCAGTTGGTGCTGCCCAACGCCTACGCCCCGCGCGACGAAAGCCAGGGACAGACCTTTGTCTGTTGGCTGCGCAGCGGTCACGAGCGCGTGGACATGATCCGGGGTATTTCGCAGTCCTGCGACGTGTATTTCTACCAGGTAGGCGGCGGCAACCCGGAAGTCAGCCCGCAGACCTTGCGCGAAGGCGGCCTGGGCATCTTCGACCTGTACCGCTGGGCGACCGCGTTCGGCATCGGCTCGGAACTGGGCGTCGAACTGCCGGGCGAACTGGCCGGGCGAATGCCGGAACGCGACTGGAAACGCCGCAACTACGGCGAAAGCTGGTCCACCGGCGACACCTACAACGCCGCGTTTGGGCAGGGCTATGTCACCACAACACCGCTGCAACTGCTCATGTCGGTGGTCCCCTTCGCCAATGGCGGCATTCTCTACCAGCCGACCATCATCAAGAACCTGCAAGACGCCAGCGGAGAAGTGATCGCCGAACTCGACCCGCGTATCGCGCGCACCCTGAAAATACCGGAAGACGGCTCCGAGCCGGTGCTGCTGCTGCAAGAGGATATGTTGATCCAGCGGCAGGCGAGCCTGGCGTGCCGCTGCGAAGAAGACAGCCAGTGGTACGACCCGGTGCTTTGCAATCCTGATGCGTATACCGCGCAGTTCGACCGCGACCCGAACCCGGACGACGACATCATCGACCCGGTGCGTTATACGGTCAACGTGCCGTACAACTACACGTTTAACGCCGGGGTATGCGACGAACTGGAGTTCGAGAGCTTGCAGCGCGAAAGCCAGTTTTTGCGCGGCCATCACTATATGCCGCCCTTCATGACGGATGAAACCATCGATATCGTCAGCCAGGGGATGCGCGACACCGTGGTGACGGGCACAGCGTCCGAAGCCGTGATGATCTTTTTTGATGCGCCTATTCTGCCCCTGACGTATATCAACGAGGCGGGCAAGACCGGCACGGCGGAGTATTGCGACGATATCGCGTGGCCGCAGGGCTTATGTGTGCCGGGCCAGTGGCCGTCGCACGCCTGGTATGTCGGCTATGCGCCGTATGAAGCGCCGGAGATCATGGTCCTGGCGTTTGTGTACAACGCGGGCGAAGGCTCGAAGGTCGCCACGCCGATTGTGCGCGAGGTGATGGACGCTTACTTCAAGCTCAAGACTCAGCGCGAAAGAGACGCCACGCCCTGATCCACCCTTGATCCACGCCCCGACCCCTGCTATACTGGCGCGCGGTTGTGCAAATCGTCACAGAACGAGGACCAATGGTTCACTAGCAGGCACTACGGACGGCAAGTTGATCGCGCAGCCGCGTTATGACGCGGAGCGGCGCTTGTCGTATTGCGTCTGTCAGTCTTGCACACCACCTATCCCGACGACTCCGCAGGCGCAATGCCTGCGTTTTTTGCTGCTGACGGCAGCGCCATAACCTCCGCACAGAATCCGCAGGCGTGTGTCTGCGGATTTTTTGATCACTGTAACGGAGGATCATCTCATGACATCACCCACCCTGCGGCCCTACCAGACTGAGGACGACTTCTGGCGGGTGCGCGCGTTCTTGCGCGAGGTGTTCGTGCTCAACGACCGGCACGAGTATAGCTGGCAGGCCGCGCGCCTGGATTACTGGCGCTGGCACGTCGTGCTGAACTGCGAGCAGTTGCCCAACTTCGAAGACTACATCACCATCTGGGAAACGCCGGAGGGCGACATCCGCGCCGTGCTGACCGCCGAGGGTGCGTCCGAGGGCTATCTGCACGTCCACCCCGCGCACCGTTCCGCCGAACTGGAAACGGACATGATCCGCACGGCAGAACAGCACTTCGCGGGCACGACAGACGAAGGCCAGCGCAAGCTGCACATCTGGGCGCACGATCACGACACGCTGCGTCAGGGCGTGCTGCGCGAACTCGGCTACACCCACACCGGCTACACCGAGCAGCAGCGCACGCGCCCGCTGGACGTGCCGATCCCCGATCAGCAGCCCGCACCGGGTTACACGGTCCGCGCGCTGGGCACGGTCGAGCCTGCGGGGACGATCCATCTGCCCGACTGGGCC
>CAZMNL010000698.1:0-2207 GCA_964567525.1 uncultured Anaerolineaceae bacterium | reverse complement strand
ATGCTCTCCGGCTTCACCTCGCGCGGCCCTGGCGGTTCGGGCGGCATCACCGGCCCGATCCTGAAACCCGACGTGACGGCCCCTGGCGACAGCATCACCTCGACCGCCGTTGGCACGGGCACTGGCTCGGACACCTTCGGCGGTACGTCGATGTCCGCGCCGCACGTGGCCGGTGTGGTTGCGCTGCTGCGCCAGGCCCACCCGGATTGGTCGGTGGCCGAGATCAAAGCCGTGATCATGAACACGGCCACGCATGACCTGTGGACCGAATCCGGCCAGAGCGGCGACAACTACGGCGTTTCCCGCGTGGGTGCGGGCCGTGTGGACGTGCGCAACGCGTTCTCGGCGGATGTCGTCGCCTACGACGCCGCTTATCCGGAACGTGTGAGCGTGTCCTTCGGCCTGGTTGAAGTGAGCGACCCGGTAGCGATCAACCGTCAAATCACGGTCGAAAACAAGGGCGCGACCTCGCGCGACTATGCTGTCAGCTTCCAGCAAATGAACGACATGAACGGCGCGTCGTTCAGCGTCTCGCCGTCCTCGATCACGGTACCGGGGGGCAGCACCCGTTCCGTCACTGTGACGCTCACGGCGGACAAATCACAGATGGCAGAATCGCACCTGCCCGACCCGACCACGTCGTTAACGCAGCCCTGGGCTTACGGTCCGCCTGAGCCGCGTCACTGGCTGAGCGAAGAGGGCGGCTACGTGGTGCTGACCGAACAGGTCGCACCTCAGCCCGGACCGTCTGCTGCGCCGATTGACGGCACGCCGACCCTGCGCGTACCGGTGCATGCGATTGTGCGCCCGGCCTCGGAGATGGGTTCGGTCAAGAAGTTGGAAGTCGACGAAAGCGGCATCGGCACCGGCATGATCGATCTGGTGGGCGAGGGTGTGAACACCGGCTCGAACTATCCCTACGATACGATCTCGCTGGTTTCGCCGTTCGAGCTGGTGTACTTCAACGAAACACCCACCGGCACGTTCTATGACAGCGCGATGATCAAGTACGTCGGTATTACCAGCGACTATGCGTACCAGCTTGAGGCCAACGGCGGAAACGTGCAGGCGGCGCTTGACGCTACCACCTACTACATCGCTGTCGTGACGCATGGCGATTGGAGTCCGGCGTCAGGCTTCGATACCTGGTTCGATATCGGTCTTGATGTCGACGGCGATGGAAACCCCGACTACACCGCCTTCAACTTCCAGACCGGCTATTTCGGCAACTACGACTTCACAGATACCGCGTTCTCCTGGATGTCATCGCCGGGAAGCTGGCTGTGGGGCCTGGGTGGCCTGTGGGCCACTTCGGGCTACATCAACGATTGGCCCGCCAATACCTTTGATACGCATGTGATGGAAACGAACGTGATGGTGATCCCGATCTGGGGCCTGCCTCTGGGCCTGACCGATGGCGTCGATACCGACTTCAACTTTGACATCACGTCGTACAAGAACCTTGATGGGCCGTTTGTCAAGACAAATGGTGTTCCGTTTGTCGACTGGATCCCCTACAATGCACCGTACTGGATCAGCTACGACCCGACTACGGCACCGTTCGACTTCACGGGCGGTTTGCCCTTCATGCCAACCTTCGATGACCTGCCCGGCAACTTCATCCCGGTTGACTACAACCTGTCGGACTACGTTACCCTGGCTCCGGAAGGTCCGCAGTTCCAGGGGACTTCGCCGTATCCCGAAATCATGCTCGTACACTTCCACAATGAGGACCCGGTCACGGTTGATGACTTCGTTGTGATCGAGTTCCCCGGCGCTGATCCGGCGGAAGATGACGAGGATGCCGAAGGCGTCTACAACGAGGAATGGACCGGCCAGGACGGTACAGGCGCTGAAGGTGTGACCTCGCTGCCTTCGACCGGTTATCCGCCGAGCGAGACGGAAGCCCAGTCCGGCTACAGCGGCCTGCTGTTTGTCGTGGCTGCCGGTGCGCTGGCGCTGTTCGTGACACTGGGGGCGGTTGTCGTCCGCCGCAAGCGTGCATAAGCTGCTCGTTACTGTACCGCTGTGTTTGATGGCGCAGCGGTACAGGGTTTGACCTATCGGGAGGCGCTGCCGGATATGCAGCGCCTTTTTTGGATCGCGGATAATACGCGAATTACGCTAGAATCTGGACAAACCCGTGTGTAGTCAGGAGGATTTTATGCGCCGTCCAGCGGCAATGATCGGGTTTTTACTCATAGGTG
>CAZMNL010000697.1:1999-2212 GCA_964567525.1 uncultured Anaerolineaceae bacterium | reverse complement strand
ATATGCCGGACCTGCTGACCCTGGTCGAGGGGCGCTGGCCCGTGCGCCTGCCCCCGCCGGACGTGGTGGACCCTACCGGCCTGAGTGACGCCGAACAGCAGGCGCGGCAGATCGGGCCGTATACGCGCGGCCAGGTCGAGATCATCATCAGCCCGACCGTAGCCGAAGAAGGTAATCTCGAAGTGGGCAGCCGTTTTGTGCTGGGCAACAAGC
>CAZMNL010000697.1:0-1989 GCA_964567525.1 uncultured Anaerolineaceae bacterium | reverse complement strand
ACGGTGGTCGTTGTGGGCATCGCCGAACCGAAAAACATCAACGACCCGTTCTGGCAGGGCAACCGCAACTTTATCGAGGGCGCGCAGGTCGAATACGGCCTGGGCCTGTTTCGCTTTGACTACGGGCTGGCGACCCTCCCGGAAGCGTATACCGACTGGCTGCGCGACCTGACACCCGGCAGCTCGTATGTGTACGAGATCGCAACTGACCCGGACGTGATCACGGCGGACAACATCCAGGAATACCGCGACCGGCTCGCCGTGCTGCAAAACCGGCTCAGCGCCTACCACCCCGGCATTAACGTGCTGACCGGCCTCACCAGCGTGCTGGAAGGCTACTCCGGCGATGTCTCCGACACCGAAGGCCCGATCATTCTGCTGTCCGGCGCGATCCTGATCATGCTGCTCTACCACCTGATCAACACGGTCGCGCTGGTGCTGGAGCAGCAGGGCACGGAGTGGAGCAGCATCGTTAGCCGGGGCGGCAGCGTGCGGCAGTTGGTCGCCATGCAGTTGATCACGATGGGCACGCTCGGCATTCTGGGCATGATCGCCGGGCCGCTGCTGAGCATCGTGTTTATGCACGGCCTGGAAGCGTTCGGTCCGCTGGCGACCGCGCTCGGCGGGCGCTCGCTCGGCTCGACCCGCATCCCGACGATCTCGATCTACCTGAGCATCGGCGCGGGGCTGGCGTCGGTGGCCGTGCTGACCGTCCCGGCGCTGCCGGCGGCGCGGCGCAGCCTGTTACGGCTCAAGCAGCAGGTATCGCGGCCCCCCACGCGCCCGGCCTGGGCACGCTATGCGCTGGACGCGATCATTTTGCTGATCGGCGTGGGTTTCATGCTGCGCCTGTATTACATGGTGGGGGGCAATTTTGGCGACCTGCTGAACAACATCCTCGCCGCCCCGCGCGACGTGATCGAACTGATCGCCGACAATCTCAACCAGACCGGCGGCCTGAACGACCCGTTCAACCTGCTCGGCCCGGCGCTGGTGCTGACCGGGCTGGCGCTGGTGTGGCTGCGGCTGTTCCCGACGATCATGAACCTGATCTCCGGGCTGTTCCGCAACAGCCGCCACCTGACAACCCCCCTCGCGGTGTGGAACGTGGCGCGCGATCCGGGACATTATGCGCAGTTGGTGCTGCTGCTGATCGGCACGCTGGCGCTGGGGACCGCGTCACTGGGCCTGAGCGAAACGCGCGACAAGGGTGCGTGGTCCACCGCGCGCCAGGAAACCGGCGGCAGCGCCCGCGTGAACGTCACGCCCGCCGCATTGGACGCTGGGACGGTCAACTGGGACCGGCTGCCGGGCGTCTCGAACGCCGCCCCCCTGCTGCACGTGATCGGCGATCCCGGCAGTTCGATTCAGCGTGATGTCCACCTGTTCGGCGTGCTGCCGGAGCAGACCGCGCAAGCCTTCCCTGGCCTGCGCAGCCGCTTACGCCCGCTGGAAGGGATCGAAGTGCCGCCCCCGCCGGGGTTGGCCCTGCCGAACAACGCCGTTAAGCTGCAAGTGCAGGTTTACGCGCTGGAACCGGACAACCCCGGCGATCCGCCGGTGTCCGTCAAGCTGACGGCCTATTTGCAGGATATCTGGGGCGTGCCGTTCCGCGTGCAGCTCAGCGCGCCGCAGATCGTCTCGCTCTCGGACGCGCCCGGCGGCAGCCCGCAGCTCACCGCTGACCTGCCGACTCCGGTCAACGAGTGGCTGACTTTCGAGGGCACGCTGCCGGAAAACGGGACCGCGCCTTACCGCCTGATGCGCCTGGGGATCAACAGCGTGGCGGGCAACCTGGACGCCTTCGAGCACACGATCTACCTGGACCGCGTGGCGACCCAGGATATTTTCGGCACGGCGACCGGGTTAGAGAGCTTCGAGGATGCGGCCAACACCTGGGCCGGGACCGACGTAGGCAACCCCTACGCGGCATCCTGGACCGAAACATCCGCCGCGCAGAGCCGGTACAGCGGCATCGCACCGCAATAC
>CAZMNL010000696.1:0-2214 GCA_964567525.1 uncultured Anaerolineaceae bacterium | reverse complement strand
ACGCGGGACGCCCTTCACGGCGTCCTCGCCGCGAAAACGCAGCACGTCCTGCTTGGCGCGCGCGATCTTGTCTTCCAGGTATTCGTCGAGGTGCGCGATCACGTCGGCGTCGGCCAACTGCTCGCTGAGCACGGGCGTCAGGCCGATGGTGACCTTGTAGCGCACGCCTTCCTCGCGCAGGTCATAGAGCGCGTTCAGCAGCGGGATGTAGGTTTCGCTGGCGGCCTCGTGAATCCATTCCTCGCCGTGCGGCCAGCGTCCCGCAAGGCGCGCGTAGGGCAGGTGGCTGTGCAGCACAAAGGTAAACGCTCCGATAGGGGGCATACGTCTATTTCCTCTCTGGTGAGTCCTGTTTTCCGGCGGTGTGGGTGCAGTGATCGCATGTAGTCACATTTTAGCGGGGAGTGGGCGCGCGGGGCAAACTGCGGGATGCAAATTCGCCGGGCGCGGGTATAATCCACACGCGAAAGACAGGCACAAACGATACAGGAGCGTGACGCATGGGATTCTTGCGAGCATTGTTTGGCGGCGGTAAGCCGGACGTGGCAAAACTCAAGGCCAGCGGGGATGTGGAAGGACTGATCAAGGCGCTGCAATTCAAAGGCAACGCGGCCATTCGTCGCGCCGCTGCTGAGGCGCTCGGCGACCTGGGCGACCAGCGCGCCAAAGTCCCGCTGCACACCGCGCTGGAAGACGACGATAACGGCGTGCGCGTCGCGGCCCAGACCGCGCTCGGCAAGCTGATCAAGGCGGGTTAAACCGCGCCGCGAATCACAACGGGGCGGCGGGTGCGTACCGCCGCCCCGCTCCAATGCGCCTTTGCCGGATCAGTCGTCATGGGTGTGGCGGAATATATCCAGAATCCCGGACCACAAACCGCCCGCCCCGAATTGCTCAACCCACCGTGCCATGTACGCCAGATCGAGTTTGTCGTACCACACATGCAGAATGGCGATGATATCACGCATGTGTTTATCGAGTGGTGCGCCTTGCATCCAGCGCAGTTTGTGCAGGATGATATCCTCAGGGGATAAGAACCATGCCTGTTGGTCGGCCAACGCATAAAGACCCTGTTGACGCCGCCCAAACGCCTCTACTGCAAATGCATCGTTGCGTACAACGAAAAAGTCGGCTTTCCAGAATCCATCATTGGTGGAGAATGTGCCGCCGCTGCGTACCGCTTCCTGTGCGCTCTCCCGCGTGATGTGCCAACCCAACGCCTCACACGCCGCGACCAACGTTTCGACCGCGCCCTCGTCCAGGCTGATCGAGAGGTCGATATCCTGCGTTAAACGCGGCTCACCGTAATACGAACTGGCGACCGAACCGCCAATCGCATACGCGATCTGGTTCTCGTGCAGCATGTGCAGCAGCGCCGCCGCAAATTCTTTCATCGTTGTTCTGTCTGTTCCCGGTAACGCTGCCCGGCTTCATGCAACTCTCGACCAAAAACACTCATCTCGAAGACCGCCTCGACGCGCCGCGCCGGGGAGACCTGCGCCACGCGGTCCAGGTGCTCGAAGTCGATTTCGCGCATCACCGCCCGGATCGTGTTTTGTACGTGTACGGGCAGCGCCTCCAGCCGCAGGAAGTACCCGACCGTGCCGCGCGCCCGGCTGTAGCCGATGGCGACTCCGGCCTCGCGCAGCGCGCGTATATCGCTCCACACGCGCGCCTGTGGGGTACGCCCGAAGCACCCCGCGCCTAGCGTTTCCTCGACCCTGGCGACCAGTGTTTCCCAGGGGGTGAAGCCGCGCCGGTCCAGCACCTCGACAATCGCCATACGCCGCCGCCGCGCCGGGTGATGATGGTCTGCCCAAACGCTCACATTGCCTCGCAAAAAACTATGTTTGTGACTCTAGTTTACCCCTCGTGTCCCCGAATCACAACGGGGCGGCGGGTTCGCACCGCCGCCCCGCTGGGGATCGGGTCTTCGCTACAAGTGAGCCGCGAAGCCTTATTCGCTCTCTTCCTGTTCCTTCTTGGCCTGCGCGATAACTTCCTGCTGCAAGTGCGCGGGGACCTTTTCGTAACGCAGGAACTCCATCGTGAACACGCCGCGCCCCGCCGTCATCGAGCGCAGATCGTTGGAGTAGCGCAGAATCTCGGCTTGCGGCACTTCGGCGGTCACGACGCTGCGCCCGGCCTCGGTTTCCATGCCCAGCACGCGCCCGCGCCGGGTGTTCATGTTGCCCATGATGTCGCCCATGTTCT
>CAZMNL010000695.1:0-2216 GCA_964567525.1 uncultured Anaerolineaceae bacterium | reverse complement strand
GATCTCTGTGTTCTCTGTGGTGAAAAAATTCTGCCCCCAATCTGGAATGCACCCGTCACGATTTGGCACATTTCGCCCAAGTGGTGCATAAATGTGTTCACATGTTGGCGTGAAGCCGCTGTCGGTCATTTATGAAGGGGAACATGTGTTATGTCGATACAAATCGAAGTCGTTGACGTGCAGGATGTGCGGGTGTTTCAGATCACCGGGCAGATCAACAGCGTCACGGCGATCACGCTCGGCGAGCACCTGCTGGATGCCTCACAGCGCCAGAAGCACCGCCTCGTGCTGGACCTGGCGGGCGTGGACTATCTCACCAGCGCGGGACTGCGCGAGATTCTCGGCGCGGCCAGGCGCGCCCAGGACGGCGGCGGCGATCTGTGCCTGTGCGCCTTGATGGAGCCGGTCGCTGAGCTGCTGAGAATGACCGGCCTGCTGAAACATCTCAGCGTGTTCGACACGCGCGACGAAGCCGTACAGCGTTTCGTGCAGCCTTAGGTCACTCGTCCTCGTCGCTGAACAACTGTTCGATGAACGCCTCGAAGGGGTTATCGTGCGCGGACGGGGACTCGCTGTCCGGGTCGGACTCCGGTTCGCCGGAGTGCAGCAGCGGCGGCACTTCGGGGGCCGGTAGTTCGCTGCGCGTTTCCTCGTGGTCCACCAGCCGCGCCAGCCAGTTTGGGGATTCCAGGTGCGTCGGGTCGAACAGTTCTTCGATGCGGCGCAGGGCGTTGTTCAGCTTGAGGTTGAACACCTGGTAATCGTCGAGCGTGATGTGCTGCCCGACTTCTTCGATAGCGCGGCGGACGTGGACATACACCGCGCGGACCTTCGGATGTGTGCCCGGCGGGAAATGCACGGCGATATCGTCGCGCGCGGCGAGCATGACCATCTGCTGGAACGAGAGCTGGTCGAAGTATGACACCAGCGTGCGGAATGGGTAGGGATCGCCTTCGACGCCCTCACCGGGATCGGGACGCAGTCCCACCACGCCGCGCGGTCGATCCGCGACGGGGATGCCCAACTGCCGCTTGATGCGCCGCCGGACCGGTTTCCAGGCCCCGATGGTGAAGTCGATCACCCAGTGTTCGGGGTTGCCCATCTTGGTTGTGAAGCCGGTCAGGAACATCGCCATTTCGATCAGCGCGTCAACGAGTGTGTCGCTGTCTTCGGCGAAGACGAGCAGTTCGTCGGTGTGCAGGTCGAAGGTGAAACGGTCCGCGAACGGGAGCGTCGCATCGATGTTGTCCTGCTCCGTGTCGAGCAGCATGTACGCCGGGCGCGGGAACAGTTCGATGATGCGCACCAGCACGGCCAGTTCGTTGGGCGGCAGGGTACACGCCAGCGATAACTGCTGCATGGTCGCTGCCGGGTCGTTGGGGTTAAGCCATACGCGGATAGAGTAATCACCAGCCATAGAAATTCGTCCGTGCCTATCTCAATTTGTCGTCGTTTCGTACACCCCGCATTATATACCAATCCGCGCGCCGCTGCTGCGGTGGAATTTCGCTTTCCGGCGAGATCCGCTATCATCGCACGCAAGGACGCGGGGATCGCCGCGCGCCGCCGATGCGCATACACACTGCCGCCGTTGGCTTTCAGTTTGTCGCTTAACCTGTTTTTTCAACAAGGAGTCGAATTCCAATGCCAGTCAAAGAGGATGTGGTACTGGGGGAGGGCGTGCGGATTTTCCTGCCCGACCTGGTGAACCTGTACGGCTGCACGCTGGGCGCGCAGTCCACCGTCGGCCCGTTTGTGGAGATTCAGCGCGGGGCTGTGATCGGGGCGCGCTGCAAAATCTCGTCGCATACGTTCATCTGCACGGGCGTCACGATTGAGGATGAAGTTTTCGTCGGGCATGGCGTGATGTTCACCAACGACATTTACCCGCGCGCGACCAACCCCGACGGCTCGCTGCAAGGCGGCGACGACTGGGAACTGGTCACGACGCTGATCAAGCGCCGCGCCTCGATTGGCAGCAACGCCACGATCCTCGCAGGGATCACGATTGGCGTCGAGGCGCTGATCGGGGCCGGGGCGGTGGTCACGCGCGATGTGCCCGATTACGCGATTGTGGCGGGCGTGCCCGCGCGCGTGGTCGGTGACGTGCGCGAACATCCCACGTACAAGGTGTAGGGCAGCCCAATGTGCGTCAAGTTCTCCGCCCGACGGTGAATCCGTCGGGCTATATATCGGCCACCCCGTAAACGGGGCTA
>CAZMNL010000694.1:0-2217 GCA_964567525.1 uncultured Anaerolineaceae bacterium | reverse complement strand
CCTGGCGGACGCTACCAACGTGCGCGCCGGGCCGGACATCGGCGAAACCCGCGTCGGGCAGATTTTCCCCGGCACGCAGTACCCGATATTGGGCAGGCGCTTTCAGTGGTACTGGATCGAATACCCGGACTCTCCCAGCGGGCGCGCATGGGTTCACGAAAGCGTCGTTTCGGTCAACGGCGACACGACACAAATCCAGGACCTTGAAGAAATCCCGACCACCGCGCCGGAACTGGCCGATGCCCAGGAAACCGCGCTGGCGATCACGCTGACGCCGGGATTCGCCGACACGCTGACCGCCGAAATGCTGGTCACGCCGGAGGGCATCTTCACCCCGCAAGAGGGACAGGCCGCCGCCACACGCGCACCGGGCGAACCGCTGCCGACCTTCACCTTCCCGCCGTATACACCGACTCCCGTCGTCATCCCGCGCGAGAACCCACCCACCAACACCGGAGGCGATCTCGCGCCGATCCTGCCGATTCTGACGCTGGGTGCGTTGGGGCTGATGGGCCTGCTGGTCGCCTTCCTGCGGCGGACCTAAGCCGCCGCCATACCCAACCTGTGTGTAATATGCACGCTGTCGCAGCGAAAGGAAAACAGCGATGGCAACGATCACCGTCTTGGAAATGAACGACATTCGCATCATCGAGATCATCGGGCGTTTGGATGGCGATACCGCGCCGGAAATGGGCCGCCTGCTCGACCGCGCCGTCGATGACGGGCACATCCAGCTTGTGCTGGACCTCGGCAGCGTGGAATACATCAGCAGCATGGGCCTGCGCGAGATCGTGCGCATCTTCAAGCGCACCCAGTCTCAGGGCGGCGACCTGCGCATCGCCAACCCCTCCGACCCGGTGATGACCGTGATGGAGCTGGCGGGGCTGGATACCGCGCTGAACATCTACCAGACGCGCACCGCCGCCGTGCAAAGCTTCGCGGAGTAGCCGGGCGTTTTTCCTGTGGGGCTTGTGCCAATCCGCGATTCCCGCTACATTGAAGCACACATTTACACTGCCGCATCAGAAAATCAGTGGTATAATGCCACTGCATTGGCAAAAGGAGAGTGTTGGATGGTCATGGAAATTAATACTTCTGAGATGAAGCGTGTCATGCTGTTCGAGGTGATTGGCCGCGTGGATAGCAACAACGCCAACGAACTCGGTGCCGCGCTGGATAAAACCGCCGACGACGGGCAGAGTAATCTCGTGCTCGACCTCGGCGGCGTGGAATACATGAGCAGCGCGGGCCTGCGCGAAATGGTGCGCGTCCTCAAGCGCGTCAAGCGGACCGGCGGCGATCTGCGCATCGCCAACCCATCGGATCGCGTGCGCGAAGTGCTCGAACTGGCGGGGCTGGATTCGATCTTCGAAATCTACCCCACCCAGGTTGAGGCAGTCGGCAGCTTCTAAGCACCCGTTCGTCACCCGTCGGCCCCGGCGCGCCGCACGTTGGCGCGCTCGTGACGCCTGCGCAATACCGGTACGATTATCAGATCGAGGAATGCTATGCCCGAAGTCAGCCGCCTCGTTATCGCTGCTCGTCTGGATAATGTCCGCCAGGCCTGCGACTCGGTCGTCGAAGCAGCCGAAAACGCTGGCCTTGATGAACGCGCGATCTATCACTGCCAGATGGCCGTTGACGAAGCGCTTACCAACGTGATCGAACATGGCTACGAATTTGATGGCGACACACACCAGATCGAGGTCGTGTGCAGGACGGAACCGGGCAAATTCCTGATCACGCTCACCGACGACAGCCCCGCCTTTAACCCGCTGGAACACGAAGCCCCCGACCCTGGCGAACCGCTGGATAGCCGCGAACCCGGCGGTTGGGGCATTTACTTCATTCGCCGCCTGATGGATGAGGTCGATTACCGGCGCGTTGGCGACAAAAACCAACTGATCCTGGTCAAAAACCGCGCGCCCGCCGCCGGTCCTGACTCCGGCGGTGACGGCGACAGCTACACCGTGCGCATCATCGACCCCCGCGCCGCCGTCATCATGCCGCATGGACGGCTGGACAGCAACACCAGCCCCACGCTCGAACAAACGCTCAGCGCGCAGTTGGAAAAGGGCCATGTCTGGTTATTCGTGGATATGGCGGAGGTGGAATACATCGCCAGCAGCGGCCTGAAGGTGCTGGTCGCCATGTGGCGGCGCGCGCGCGAGCAGCACGGCGACGTGATCCTCAGCGGTTTGCAGCCGCGCATCGCCG
>CAZMNL010000693.1:0-2217 GCA_964567525.1 uncultured Anaerolineaceae bacterium | reverse complement strand
GTGTTCACACCCCGGAACACGGCCCACAGGTCCGAATGCAACTGCGGCAGGCGCTCGATCTCGGCGCTGACATCGGTGATCGTCCCGGCGACATCCTGGGCGTCGAACTCCGCGAGCGCGTCGTAGGTCTGCATCGCCTCGTTGAGTTCGCCCAATACGCCGCGATAGTCCACGATGTAGCCGAAGTCTTTGTTCTCGAACAGGCGGTTGACGCGCGCGATGGCTTGCAGGATGGCGTGATCGCGCAGGGGCTTGTCGATGTAAAGCACGGTGTTACGCGGCTCGTCGAAGCCGACCAGCAGCTTATCCACGACGATCAGCATCTCAACGCCGTCGGAGCGGGCAAAATCGGCGATGATCTCGCGGTTGTAGGCGTCTTCGCTGTCGTAGCGCTGCATCATCTGCCGCCAGAACGCGAGCACATCATCTTCATCGAGCGCGTCCACTTCCTCGTGGCCCTCGCGCGTATCCGGTGGGGAAATGACTACCGCCGATGTGACCATGCCCCACTCGTCGAGATAGCGCTTGTACTTCAGCGCGACCGGCTTGCTCGACGTGGCAAGCTGCGCCTTGAATCCGCTGCCCTGAAAGTTCTGGCGGTAGTGTTCGGAGAGGTCGTAAGCGATCTCGGCGATGCGCTGGTCCACGTTGCTGATCTCGCCCGCGCGGCTCATCTTGCGCTTGAGGTCCGCTTTCTCCTCGTCGCTGAGATCGCGCGTGATGCGCTCGAACCAGCGATCCACCTGGCGGCGGTTGACGGTCATCTCGACCATGCGGCCCTCGTAGAGCAGCGGCACAACGGCGTGATCGTCGACCGCCTGGCGCATCGAATACTTGTGAATGAAGCTGCCGAACTTCGCGGCGGTGCTCTTCTCCTGCTGTGTGAGCGGCGTGCCCGTGAAGCCGATGTAACACGCGCGCGTGAAGACCTGCCGCATTTTGCTGTGGATGCGCCCGTACTGGCTGCGGTGGCTCTCGTCCACCAGCACGAACACGTTCGGATTGTCGTCCTTCACGCCTTCCTGCGCGACCGTCTCGAACTTGTTGATCACGGTGGCGATGATATCCACGCCGGGACTCTGCACGAGTTCGATCAGGTGCCTGCCGGACTGCGCGCGCGCGACGGCCTTACCGCACGCGTGAAAGGTGCGCCAAATCTGGTCATCCAGGTTCACGCGGTCGGTGACCAGGATCACGCGCGGGTTGATCACCGACGGGTGCAGCGTGAGCGCCTTGGCGAGCATAACCATCGTCAGCGATTTGCCGCTGCCGGTCGTGTGCCAGATCACGCCGCCGGTGCGCGCGGCCTGCGCGTTGAGGTGCGCCACGCGGTCGATGGTGGCCTTGACCGCGAAATACTGCTGGTAGCGCGCGGCCTTCTTCACGCCACCGTCGAACACCGTGAACTGGTACGCGAACTCCAGCAGGCGCGCGGGCGTGAGCAGGCTCACCAGCGTGCGATCCTGCTCGGTCGGCAGGCGATCCGCGCGGCCCGCGAACTGCTGGCGACACCACGCCGCATCGGTGCGCCAGTCGTAGAGCGCGGCCCGCTGCTCCGCCGTCAGCGGGTGATTGATCACGGCCTGCGTGTGCCGTTCGTGCGCCGCCTGGTCCTCTTCCTGCCACACGGACCAGAACTTTTTGGGCGTGGCGGTGGTGGCATACAGCGCGTCGTTCTTGCTGACGGCCAGCAGCAGTTGCGAGTACATGAACAGGTGCGGAATCTCGTCCTCGCCCTGATTGCGCAGCATCTGGCTGATCGCCTCTTCGACCGAGCGCCCGCCGCCCACGCTGGTTTTATCCGGGCGCTTGCACTCGATCACCACCAGCGGGATGCCGTTGACGAAGCACACGATATCGGGGCGCAGCGTCTCGTGACTGCGCCGCTTCTCGACCGCGTATTCCTCGGTGACGTGGTAGATGTTGTTTTCGGGGTGCTGCCAGTCGATGTAGCGCAGTTGGAAGCTGCGCGTATCCCCGCCGACCGTCTGCGGCAGCGCCGTGCCCAGCGTGAGCAGTTCGGTGAGGCGTTCGTTGGTGCGCACCAGCCCTTGCTCGCCGCCCTGGAGCGCCGCATCGGTCAGCTTGCGGATGCCCTCGCGGATCGCGGCGTCGTCGAAGGCGTAGGTTTCGCCGCGCAGCGAGAAGCGGTTATGCGCGTGCAGCCAGTCCGCCAGCACACCGGAGAGGATCACGCTGCTGCGCTTGCCGTCGCGC
>CAZMNL010000692.1:0-2217 GCA_964567525.1 uncultured Anaerolineaceae bacterium | reverse complement strand
GGCGAGGCGCTGCGGGCGGCCCAGATAACACGCTGGCAGCAGCGCTTGCGCCATACCCTGGTCCAGGTGCCACTCAACATCGCGCCGGACCTTATTGAACAGCAGGGGTATGAAGCCCTCCGCCAGCAGCTCCGTGCCCAATTTGTGAGCCTGTCGCGCGACGAACGCTTGCAGTGGTTAACCAACTTCCTGTTTCTGTTGACGCCCGACTTGCGGCGGCTGGAAGAGAAGATTACGCGGGTGCGCAGTTTTCGCTCGTTGGGGCAGCAGCGCAACTTTCTGTTGGGCGGGGTGTCCGGTATGGGCAAGTCGACTTTTCTGGACTGGTACACGATGCGGCATCCGCCCCTCGTCGAAACCGAGGTGAATGTGGTGCCCATTGTGAAGATTGATGCCCCAGTGAGCAACCGGTCGCCGAAAGCGCTGGTACAGCGCATGATACTGGAATGCGGACGGGGTTACTGGGGCAATGGCAATGAAGAAGACCTGTTGATGCGGTTAGGGGTCTACTTTCGCCAATGCCGGGTCGAACTGCTCATTATTGATGAGGTGGAACACATTCGTCATCCCGACTTGCGGCGGCGTCTGTTGGAAGTCTCCAACCTGACGCATGGCATCCCCATTATCTGCGCGTCGTGCCAACCGCTGCGGTGGATTGAAGGGGATGCGGAAGTGGCCGGACGTTGGAATGATTACTTCGAGTTGGCTCCGTACACGGGCGAACGGTTACAGCAGTTGCTGGTGTTCATCGAGTTGTTCTTGCCGTTTACCGAGCCTTCGCATCTGGCGCACGTTACCCGCATGACGGATGACGGAACGCCGAGCGAGGGTCCGGCGCGCCTGATTGAGCACTGGACCGGTGGCGTGCTGCGTGACATCATGGTGCTCATCATTGATGCCAGCACCCGTGCCATTGAGCAAGGCGCATCGCAGTTGTCGGTCGACTTGTTGACCACCGCCTGGCAGTCCATCCAGACTGAACCGACCGCCGATTTTCTGCATGTACTCCGGCGCAACCAGCCCCGCCGATGAGCGCTCATTTCGATCTACTTCCAATTCATCCGCAGCCCCGTGACTTTGAATCATTCACCGGGTATCTTACCCGGCTGGCGGAAGCGAACGGTATTCGGCAGATAAACCGGTTGTGTGTGTTGACCGGCCTGAATTTTTCGGCGGCACAGGGCCGGTCGGATTTGCCTGCTCCAACCGGTTTTCGTCAATTGCCCTCCCTGACCGGGTGTTCAATTGACCGGCTCAACGCCACCACCGTGTACTATCTGCTGCGCAAATTCGGACGGTCCGACAGGTTGCCCGCGTCGAGCTACCAGTTCCTACGCGACAGCATGGTGTTTCAGCTCCGGTATTGCCCGCGTTGTCTGGACGAATATGGCTACCTCTCGTTGTTGTGGCGGTTTGTGGCCCTGCGCAGCTGCCCGCAGCATGGCGGTGACCTGCTGGACCGGTGCGGTCATTGCGGTGGTACGGTTCCCTTGCTGGCCAATGGGTTACGGTTGGGAATTTGCCCCACCTGTCAGGGCGATCTGCGCCGCTGTTCGTCGCCGATATCGTCCCCTGAAACGTTCCGGGCCAGCCAACAGGCCGCGGCTGAATTCAGTTTTTTGTTGACACCGCAAGCGTGGGAAGACGCGTATGAGGCGGTATTGGAACAGTTGGGAACGCAGTTTTTCCGTTTGCGCGAACAACAGGGCTTGACCATTGCCCAGGTAGTCGATGCCTTGCAGGTCAGGATGGTGGTGGTTGGGGGTATGGAACACCGCGACCGGGCACGGAAAGGGGAGCAGTTGGCGGATTTCCTCCGCTACAGTGCGCTGCTGGGTGTTTCATTGTCCAGCATGTTTGACCGGGCCTTAGCTGCACCACCTCCGGCACCTTCAACGCGTTGGGTGATGCTGGATATTCGTGAAACGGTGCTGCTGGAGCAGATCGAAGCCGCGCTCGCCCAATTAGGGGAAGCCCCACTCACGTATCGTTGGTTATCTCAGCAAACCGGCATCCATGAGGCACGGCTCCATGATTATCCATCCGTTGAGGCGCGCGTCAGGCAACTTCAGGCTGATTATGACCGGCAACAGGCCGCCGCGTATGCCCATCTGCTGGAGACTGTCCGCACGACTGCCGCTGATCTGGCGGCTGCCGGGCTACCCGTTACCCGCACCGCGTTGGTGCAGCGCACCGGTGTCCCAAAGCACTGGTTTT
>CAZMNL010000691.1:0-2223 GCA_964567525.1 uncultured Anaerolineaceae bacterium | reverse complement strand
GACTCCGGCTGCGGCGAGATCAGGCCCAGCCAGTCGTTGCGGTAGGCGTCCGGGTACTGCGCCACGAACGACAGCCGCGCCGCCACCAACCCCGCGATCAGCGCCCAGAAGATCGCGCTGTCCACGAAGCCGGGCGGCAGGTCGCGCCGCCGTCCCGCGCGTGAGGCGGCGTTCATGCCGAGCCAGAACCCGGCGAACCATAGCAGATAAGCGGTCTGGATCGCCGCCGGGCCAATGCGTAACATGGGGTACATGGGGGTTTTCTCCACTGAAAACTGACGACTCATTCCAACAGCCGCTTGACCTGGTCCTCGATCAACGCTTCGGGCATCGGGCCGCCGCTGACCACCTCGCGGATCACGCCGTCACGCCCGATGAAAAACGTCGTGGGATACGCCTGTAGCTCGTACTGCCGCCCGACCTGTTCGCGGGGGTCCAGCGCGATAGGGAACGTCAGGGCGTGTTCCTCGACGAAGGCGCGCACGGTTTCCGCGTCTTCGCCCTGGTTCAGCGCCAGAACCACGAGTCCCGCGTCTGCGTAGCGCGCGCTGATGCGCTCCAGTGCGGGCATTTCGGCGCGGCACGGCGGGCACCACGTCGCCCACAGGTTGAGCACCACCGCCTGCCCGCGCAGATCGTCCAGGCGCACCGTCGCACCGTCGAGCGTCTGCGCCTCAAACGCCGGGGCGGGCGCGCCTTTGCGCGGCGCGGGCGGGATGATGACCTCCTCCGGGCGGGAGAACACGATCCAGGCCGGCCCGGCCACCAGCACCAGCAGAAACACCACCGCCCAGGTACGCGGGCGGCTGAACGATTTTGATAGGGGGTTCATCGCATCCTCGTTGTAATCGTTGACGGGTATCCCTGCATTAGATGCTAGCAAAGTCCGCGCGGTTGTGCGGTTGGTGCGGGGGTGCGTTTCAATTCTGGGGCAAAAACAAAGATGCACCACAGAGAACACAGAGATTTTCGAAGGAAAAGGGAGAAAATCAGAGGGTGTCCTTTCCGTCAATTGGACCGGAAACAGACGCGTTTTCTCAAGATTTTCTCAAAAAATTCTCCGCGATCTCTGTGTTCTCTGTGGTGAAAAATCCTGCCCCGAATCTGAAACGCGCCCTCGGCGCGGCAACAATGCGGCGTTCTGCGCGGGTTCGTGTATACTGATGGGTGGCGATCTGTTTGGCGCGATGCCGCCTGGGAGAGAGAATACACATGATGCGAACCTTATTTGCTGCAATCGTGCTGGTGTTGACGCTGCTGGCGGTGAGCGTGGGACCGCTGCACGCCCAGTCCGACCCCGACCTGCCGCCCACGATCATCCACTTTGAGAGCCGGATCGAGTCCGTGACGCTGGCCGAAGCCGAAGCCGGGGCCACGACCACGACCTTACGCTGGGAGATCATCGGCGTGGAGGCGCTGCACCGTGTCACCGTACAGCGCTACGCGATCACCGCCTGGGAACCGGCGCTGCCGGACACCGCCGCGCCGCTGTCCGCTGCCGGACAGGTCGATCTGGCGATCACGCACCCGTACAACTTCGGCCCGCCGACCTACCGGCTGGCGGTGCTGGATACGGATGGGCGCATTCTCGACCAGCGCGTGCTGGTGGTCGGGTACGCGCCGGATGCGGCGGGGCCGCCCGTGATTGAGACGTTTCAGAGCAGCGTGGGGGCGCTGGATGCGTTCGCGCTGGCGAACCGCACCGCCCGTCTGCCCGTGACCTGGGCGGTGGCGAACCGCCCGCCGGGTACAAATCTCGTGTTCGAGCAGGTCTTGGTCGGTGGGCGCGTGGTATCGGTGGAACTGCCGCGCCTTAATGTCTGGATACCCTCGCAGGGGGGCGGGGTGGTCGCGCCGGTCCTGCCGGGGACCGGGCAACCCGTGCGGCTGCGGCTGCGCGTGGTGAACATGGTGAACGGTGATACGCTGGCCGAAGCCGACCTGCCGCCGCTGGCCGTGACCGGTTCCACAGACCAGCCCACCGCACCACAACAAACTGCACCACAGCAAACCGCGCCGTCGGAAGACACGCAGGACAGCGCGCCGCCCGCCGCGTCACCGGGGACGGTGCAGGTAGCGGCATTCCAGGCCGCGCCGGAGATTCTGCCGCGCGGTGGCACGGTGACACTTAACTGGGACGTGCGTAACGCGGTCGAGGTCAATGTGGCGCTGCTGGGCGCAGATGGACAGGTCGCGCAGTCCGCGCCGGATGCAGCGGCGGGC
>CAZMNL010000690.1:1779-2224 GCA_964567525.1 uncultured Anaerolineaceae bacterium | reverse complement strand
AAGCCACAAACCCTTGACCTCCCGATCGGCACCGTGCACCGGCTGCGACTCTGAACGGAGCTTTCGACATGGCGAACCCCTCAAGGGCTGACTGGGTCCTGTTTGTCGTGCTGACCATCATGTGGGGCTCGGCTTTCGAGCTCATCGGTCGCGGCCTGAAAGATCTGCCGCCGGAAGCGGTCGTGGCAGGACGCCTCATCGTGGCGACGCTGCTCCTTTACACCATCATGCGCCTGCGCGGGGAACGCCTGCCGCCGCTGAAGGACCGTTATGACTGGGGCGTTTTCCTTGCCATGGGACTCGCCGGTTCGGTGATCCCCTTTCTGGCCATCAGCCATGCCGAGCAGACCGTTTCCCCGAGCCTTGCTGCGCTGTTCATGGCCGCGACGCCGCTCATCGTGGCGGCGGGCGCGCAGGTCTTCTTCCATGACCAGAAACTGAATGC
>CAZMNL010000690.1:0-1769 GCA_964567525.1 uncultured Anaerolineaceae bacterium | reverse complement strand
ACTATTCACGAACAGATAACGTTTCGAATCTGGGTCAAAGATCAAACGATCAAAGCTCCTATTTTCAACAATGCTGCCATCGGGTTTGGCGGCATGGTGTTTCTCGCCGGCCCGGAGACCCTGCGCGAACTGGTATCCGGAGAGGTCAGCGCACGGGCGCTGCTCCTGCTGGCGGCGACCGGCTATGCCACCTCCACTCTGATTGCCCGCGCCTTCTCGCCGCATGTTTCACCGCTCGCCTTCACCACGGGATTTGTCGGGGTCGCGGCACTGGTCTCGCTCATTCCACTGATCTGGGCGGACTGGAGCAACACGCGCCTGCGCGCCGAGAGCCTGCTGGCGGTGGTCGGCCTCGGCGTGTTTCCGAGCGCGCTGGCGCAGGTCGGCTATGTCCACCTGGTGCGCAAGGCCGGCGCGAACTTCCTCGCACTGACCAATTACACCATACCGATCTGGGCAGGACTTCTCGGCTGGTTCATGGGCGACCGCGTAGCGCTGTCGAGCTGGATCGCCTTTGCCGTCATCCTGGCGGGCGTCTGGCTCGCGCGCGCCGGACAGGCAAGTGGTATAGCCGAGACAAAAGAGTCCTGATCGGGATTCCGTTCGGCCCCGACGCATGCGAGTGTGCGGCATGCGCAGCGGGATTTCCATTTCGGTCTCGGCCGCCGATCGCCGGCGTCTCGAGGCTGTCGTCGCCGATCGCAACGCGCCGCAGAAGCATGTGTGGCGGGCACGGATCGTCCTTCTGACGGCCGACGGACTCGGCACGAGCGCGATCATGGCCGCCACGGCCAAGTCGAAGACCTGCGTCTGGCGCTGGCAGGAGCGTTTCATGCACGAGGGCGTCAACGGGCTCTTGCGCGACAAGACCCGACCGCCGGGCAAGTCGCTGATCGCGGAGGACCGCGTTGCCGAGGTGATCGGGCTCACCCATCAGCCCCCGCCGCACGAGGCGACGCATTGGCCGGCCCAGGCGATGGCCGAGATTGTCGGCTTGGCGATCTCCACGGTGCAGAAGATCTGGAAGGCCCACGGGCTTGCGCCCCATCGCTGGCGCGCCTTCAAGCTCTCCAAGGACCCCGCTTTCGCCGAAAAGCTGCACGACATCGTCGGGCTCTATGTCAGCCCGCCGGCTCACGCTGTGGTGCTTTCGGTCGATGAGAAGTCCCAGATCCAGGCGCTCGACCGCACGCAGCCGGGACTGCCGATGAAGAAGGGCCGGCTCGGGACGATGACCCACGACTACAAGCGCCATCGGACGACGACGCTGTTCGCCGCGCTCGACACGCTGACAGGCGAGGTGTTCGCCAGGAACATGGCCCGCCACCGCCATGTGGAGGGCTTCTTCGCCAAGCTCTCGCGGCGTCGCCTCAAACGCGGCGTGTTCCGCTCGATCGTCGAGCTGCAAAGCGCCATCAACCGCTTCGTCGCCGCGCACAACGACCGCGAAGCCCGCCCCTTCGCCTGGCGCGCCGATCCTGACGAGATCATCGCCGCCCGATCACGCGGGTTCCAAACGTTGGAGTCGATCCACTAGAGCCAGAAAGCGCCTTCAATCACCGTCACCGACTGTCCCGTCAGAATGACGCGGTCAGCACTGATCCGCGTACCGACGCGCGCGCCGCGTCCAGGATAGGCCTGGAAGCAGGACAACTCGCCCGCACCGGTGCGCACGGCCCAGACCGGCGCCAGCAGACAGTGCCAGCTGCCCGTGGACGGTCACGATCCCGCCGGCCAGCGGGTCGCAGGAGCCGAGCTGCACGCAGTAG
>CAZMNL010000689.1:0-2225 GCA_964567525.1 uncultured Anaerolineaceae bacterium | reverse complement strand
AGCCAATTACACGCCGGAAACGCTGGCGTTACGGGCGCGACTGCGCGCTCGCCGCGATGAACAGGCCACTTCATGATCCGGTTGCTCGTTGATGAGAACTTCAACGGTAGAGTGCTGCGGGCGGTGCAGCGTGAGTGCCCCGACGGCGACATTGTGCGCGTGCAAGACACCGCCCTGTATAGTGCGCCCGATCCGGACGTGCTCGCCTGGGCCGCCGAAGAAGGGCGCATCGTGCTGACGCAAGACAGCGAAACCATGATCGGCTTTGCGGGCGACCGCCTCAAAGCAGCGCTGCCCATGCCCGGTCTGATCGTGGTACGAGACTCTGTCCCGATTGGACAGGTGGTCGCAGACCTGCTGATCATCCTCGATGCCAGTGAGCCGGAAGAGTGGGACAACCTGATCACGTTCTTGCCCCTGTAGCCTACTCATCTAACCCCAACTCCCGCAGGTAGCCCGCCATGCGTTCCTCGACCGCGCCCAACTGTGACTTGAGATCGGCGATCTCGCGCCCGACCGCGCGCAGGTCGACCGGCGGCTCCGGCTCGAAGGTGTCCACGTAACGCGGGATGTTCAGGTTATAGTCGTTCTCGGCGATCTCGGCGCGGTCGGCGAGATAGGCGTATTTGTCCACCGTCTGCCGCGCGCGGTAGGTCGCCAGAATCCGGTCGATATCGCGCGCGCGCAGCCGGTTTTGATTCGTGCCCTGCTCAAACTCGCGGCTGGCGTCGATGAACAGCACGGTGGTGTCCGGCTTGCGGCGCTTGAAGATCAGGATCGCGGCGGGGATGCCCGTGCCGTAGAACAGGTTCGGCGGCAGCCCGATCACCGCGTCGAGCAGGTTCTCGTTAATCAACTGCTCGCGGATTTTGCCCTCGCTGCTGCCCCGAAACAGCACGCCATGCGGCACGATCACGCCCACGCGCCCGTTCTGGCTCGGTTCGAGGTAGGTCGTCTCGATCATGTGCGTGATGAAGGCGTAGTCGCCCTTGCTCCTGGGCGGGATGCCCCGGTGAAAGCGGTTGAAGGGGTCAGCGGCGGCGGCTTCCGCGCCCCACTTATCCAGCGAGAACGGCGGATTCGCCACCACGACATTGAAGCGCATCAGGTTGTGATCGCCTTCCAGCAGCAGCGGATTACCCAGTGTATCGCCCCACTTGATGCCGTCGCGCGGCAGATTGATCTCGTGCAGAAACATATTCATCATTGCCAGCGCCCAGGTCGAGCCGTTGCTCTCCTGCCCCCAGATGGAGTAGTTTTTTTGCTGATCGGGCGTGGTGGCGTTCGCGCCGACGCGTTCCGCGCAGCGGATCAGCAACGAGCCGGAGCCACACGCCGGGTCACAGATGCGGTCGCCGGGCTGCGGGTCGAGCAGGTGCGCCAGCAGCCGCGAGACTTCCGCCGGGGTGTAGAATTCCCCGGCCTTTTTGCCCGCGCCTGCTGCAAATTTGGCGATCAGGTATTCGTAGGCATTGCCGATCACGTCCTGCCCGTTGATGCGCGACGGGCGCATATCCAGGCGCGGGTCGGCGAAGTCGCTGAGCAGGTTTTTCAGGCGGGCGTTGCGCTCTCTGGTCTGACCGAGTGCGGACTCAGCGTTAAAGCTGATGTTACGGAACACGCCTTCGAGCTTTTCGATGTTCGCCAGTTCGATAGCGTCCAGCGCGATGTCGATGATCTCGCCCAGGTTGGGCGCGTTGCGCTGCTCGTAGAGCGTGTAGAAGTCCGCGCCGTCCGGCAGCACGAAGCGCCCACGTTGCAGGCGGCTGCGGATACGGCGCTCGTCGTCGCCGTACTGCGCGCGGTACTGCTCGTAGTGGTCGCGCCAGACATCCGAGATGTACTTGAGGAACAGCATCACAAGGATGTAGTTTTTGTACTCAGCGGGATCGACGGATCCCCGGAAGGTGTCGCACGCTTTCCACAGAATCGTATTGATCTCGTCCTGGTTGATGTGGCGGGATGTCGTCATCATGCCTCAATTGCACGGGCGGGCGAGCCGTCCGTGTGCCGTGATAGGATGCATTTAAGAGTCTATTGGGGGGGGGTAGACGATCAGATGTTTTTTGCAGTTCCCCCACGCACTTATGGCCCAGTATACACAAGTGCGTGGATTCTGTGCAACGAACGGCACAGTGCGCGCGGGGGAAGTCGCGCCGCCCACCACAAAGCGGTCGCCTGCTCCGGCATGTGCCGCCTGATCCAGTTCAGGCGCTGTTCGTTGT
>CAZMNL010000688.1:0-2227 GCA_964567525.1 uncultured Anaerolineaceae bacterium | reverse complement strand
TCAAGTTTTTCCTCTACACGATGGCGGGCAGCCTGCTGATGCTGCTGGCGATTCTGTGGCTGGGTAATCAGGCCGGGACGTTCTCCCTGCCGGACATCCTCGAACAACTGCGCTCTGGTGAGTTGGGGTTCAGCACCGTCACCGAACGCTGGCTGTTCCTGGCGTTTGCGATCGCGTTTGCGATCAAAGTTCCGATCTGGCCGCTGCATTCCTGGCTGCCGGATGCGCACGTGCAGGCCCCGACCGCTGGCTCGGTGATCCTGGCGGGCGTGCTGCTGAAGATGGGCACGTATGGTTTCGTGCGCTTCAATCTGCCGCTGTTTCCGGAGGCGAGCGAGACATTCGCCCCGTATATCGCGGTGCTGGCGGTGATCAGCATCATCTACGGTGCGTGGGTCAGTTACGGCCAGACCGATGTGAAGAAGCTGGTCGCGTATTCCTCGATCAGTCACCTGGGGTTCGTGATGCTCGGCATCTTCGCGCTGAACTCCACCGGCATCCAGGGTGGTATTTTGCAGATGGTCAATCACGGCATCAGCACGGGCGGCTTGTTCTTGCTCGTCGGGGTGCTGTACGAACGCCGCCACACGAAAGCGATGGATGCCTTCGGCGGTATCTGGCACGCGATGCCGCTTTACAGCGGGATTGCACTGGTGATCGTGCTGTCCAGTATGGGCCTGCCGGGTTTGAACGGGTTTGTCGGCGAATTCACGATCCTGCTCGGTTCGGCGGGGTCGGAGGTGATTAGCTGGTGGTTCACGGCTTTTGCGGCGCTGGGGATCATCCTGGCGGCGGTGTACATGCTTTATATGTTCAATACCGTGTTCATGGGTGAACTGGACAAAGAGGAAAACAAGCGCCTGCCGAAGCTCACCTGGCAGGAACTCTACGCCCTGGTGCCGATCCTGGTGATGGTCTTTGTGATCGGTTTGCAAGCAGGTTTCTTTTTCGACTTTATGGATGGCACCGTAGGCGAGCTGGTCGAACACATCAACGGTACGCTTACGACGGCTGGACGATAAGGCGGTGACGCGCAATGTTTGAAGTCCCTGGTTTAGGCGATCTCAACGTCGCTGCCACGCTCCCGGTGACGCTGTTGGCGCTCGGTACGTGCGTGTTCTTGCTGATCGATCTGTTTGTTCCCAAAGATCGCAAGTACATCACAGCCTGGCTGTCATTGGCGGGCTTGAGCGTGTCGCTGCTGCTGGCGCTGCTCTCGCTGGGCAACGTGATCACGTTGGGTACTGGTGAAGAGTCCTTTTCGGGCCTGTACATCGCGGACCGTTTCACTGACGCGGTGAACGTGATTGCCCTGATCACGGCGATACTGGGCGTGATGGTGGCATACAACTATTTGCAGCGCACCGGTATGCAGCGCGGCGAATACTACTACCTGCTGCTGTTCACTACCGTTGGCGTGATGTTCATGGGGTCGGCGGGCGACCTGATCACGGTGTTCGTGGCGCTGGAGCTGCTCTCGATCCCGCTATACATTCTCAGCGGTTTTCGCTGGCCGCAGGAAGAGTCCGAAGAAAGCGCGATGAAGTATTTCATCCTCGGCGCGTTTGCATCGGGCTTCCTGGTTTATGGTATCGCGCTGGTTTACGGCGCGACCGGTACGACGAGTTTTGAGGGTATCTGGCGCGCGGTAAATACTATCGTCGCGGAAGATTCCCCCAGCCAGTATTTGCTGATGGTTGGTGCGGGCCTCGTGCTGGTGGGCCTGGGCTTTAAGGTCGCGGCGGTCCCGTTCCACATGTGGACGCCGGACGTGTACCAGGGTGCGCCTACGCCGGTAGTTGCCTACATGAGCGTGGCGGCCAAAGTCGGCGGGTTTGCCGCGTTGGTGCGCGTGTTGGGGGCTGGAATGCCGCACTTCGCCATTGACGGTGAAACGGTGGCGGTCTGGCAAACGACTGTATGGGTACTGGCTGCGTTGACGATGATTCTGGGTAACTTCGTGGCTATTGTGCAGACCGACCTCAAGCGCCTGTTCGCCTATTCGAGCATTGCCCACGCCGGGTATATGCTGCTGGCGATTGCGGCGGCGGGTTCGGCGGGCGTGGCCGATGCGGCGGCGCAGGCCGTCGTAATCTACCTGATGGCGTATGCGTTCACCAATGTCGGTGTATTCTCGGTGATCATTGCGCTGGAAAAAGACGACGCCTCGAACACCGGCATAGACAGTATGCGCGGCCTGTCGCGCAGCCAACCGCTGTTAGCGGGC
>CAZMNL010000687.1:0-2228 GCA_964567525.1 uncultured Anaerolineaceae bacterium | reverse complement strand
GGTGATCGCCCGCGCGCTTGATCCTGAAGCCGCCGGGTTGTACACGATGCTGGCGGCGCTGGCGCTGGTCGTTTCGGCGGCGTATATCCCGATCCGCATGACCGTGCAGGCCGTGATGGACCGCGTGTTTGGCGCGTCGCCGGAGGGTATCTCGCAAATGCTGCGCCGCTTCAGCGACGACATTACCGGGGCGGTGGAACTCGACCAGGTGGTGGATGTGACCATGCGCACGCTGTCGCAGGTCTTGCGCGTGCGGCGCGGCGGCCTGATCCTGATCAGCGAAGGGATGGAAAGCGGTATTCTGAAGCTGGAACCGTTCAAGCGCGGCATGGGCGAAATGCCGGATATCAAGGGTCAGCTTGCCCCGGACAGTCCGATCTATACGCGGCTGGCCCAGCAGCGCGCGCCGCTGCTGCAATACGATCTGGAACTCGCCACCGACTACAACGCGGCGCAGCCCGCCGAACGGCAGTTCTTCCAGGCCATGCACATGAGCGCCTACGCGCCGGTCGTGGTGCAGAACCGCCTGATCGGGATTCTGTGCTGCGGTGCGAAGCTCTCCGACGATCCCTTTACCGACAGCGACCTGGAACTGATGCGCACCATTGCCAACCAGACCGGCGTCGCGCTGCGTAACGCGCGCCTGGTCGCTGACCTGCGCCGCCGCGAAGCCGAGCAAGCCGAACTGAACCGCGCGATCTCGGCCACCAAAGAGCAGCTTGAACAACTCGACAGCGTGAAAACCGACTTCATCACCATCGCCTCGCACGAACTGCGTACCCCGCTGGCGCAGATTCGCGGCTATACCGACATCATGGAAGCGATGAACGAGCAAGGGATGCTCGACCAGGAACAGACCGCCACCATGACCGGCAACATGCGCAAAGCCGCCGACCGCCTGGAAGAGTTGATCGGCGCGATGCTGGACGTGAGTCAACTCGACGTGAACGCGATGGACCTGCGTTTTGCGCAGATCAGCGTCGAAGTGTGTATGCGGCAGGCGATTGAGCCGCTGACCGAATCGATCAAAAACCGCCGCCTGATGCTCTCCGCGCGCGGCCTGCGCGATCTGCCCCCGATCCAGGGCGATCTACAGCGGTTGGTGCAGGCGTTCCGTAACGTGGTGCTGAACGCGATCAAGTACACGCCGGACGGCGGGCGCATCGACATTCGGGGCATGATGCAGGATGACGAAATCCTGATCACCATTGCGGACAGCGGCATCGGCATCGACTCGCAGAATCATGAGTTGGTCTTCGAGAAGTTCTTTCGCGCGCACGATCCCAGCCTGCACTCGACCGGGACGACGAAATTTATGGGAGCGGGGCCGGGGCTGGGGCTGACCATCGCGCGCGGCGTGATCCACGCGCACGGCGGGCGTATCTGGGTGGACAGCAAGAAGTACGATCCCGACACGATGCCGGGCAGCACGTTCACGATTGCGCTGCCGCTGACGCCGCCGGAAACCGCCGCGCGCGTCTCGCCGTTTGACTCGACCGTCAGCCTGAACGTGACCGGCCTGTTCACGACCGCCGCTGACGCCGCCGGGGATGATGGCAGCGCGTCCCCGACACTGCCCAAGCCGCCCACCGGCTTACGCGCCAGGTGAGCGGTGGTTAGTGGGTAACACACGGCAGTTCCCGCGCTACAGAGGTCTGCCGTCAGACAAAACAGGGCTGTTCCAGGTGACCAACACAACAACGCTCAACCAAATCTGGAGGTTTACCTGTTAGCCCTGTTCAAAATAGACATTAACCCGCATCTGCCCAAACTGCAACTCATCCCCGTCATGCAGCACGCGCACCTCGTGCGCATGGATGCGCTGCCCGTTGATATGCGTATGGTTCAGGCTGCCCATGTCGGTCAGGACCAGCGTGGTTCCGTGCCGCTTGAGCGCCGCGTGCAGGCGCGAAACGCCCTTCTGCGCCGCGCCATACGGCGAAAGGTCCACGTCCGGGATCATCACGCTTTCCGGTGAGCGCCGCCCGATCACCAGTTCGGCATTACGTGGCTGCGCGCGGATCGGGGACTCATGGCCCTGCACACGCAGCACGACGATCATATGCTCGCCGAAGAACGCGGTATCCAGCGTATCGACCAGCTCATCACCGAGCCGCTGCGTGCTGCCCGGCTGCGCCTGAATGCCGGCGAGCGCGCCCCCGCAGTTCTGGCAGAACAGCTCACCGGCTCGGTTGACCGCGCCGCATTTCGCGCAGGTTTCCCCGCTT
>CAZMNL010000686.1:0-2240 GCA_964567525.1 uncultured Anaerolineaceae bacterium | reverse complement strand
CGCCCGACGAACGAACCGCAGGTTCGCGTGACCGTCGGGCGAGGGCCGATCCCCGCTCATTTTCATCTCTTTGATGTGTCGCTGCTAGCGGCGGCATGGGGAACTCACCCCTCCAAACCCCGCGTATACTGCGCATACGTCCCCGCAGCGCGGCCCGCTAATCGCTTACTGCTTACTGCTTACCGCTTATAGCTTATAGCTTATAGCTTATTTCCGGGGTGATGCGTTACAATCTGCACACGTTGATTGATCAATTGCACACATGTGAGAGAATAAGTTCGTGACTGCATCTATACCCAAACAACACCCGCTGCGACGGCTGCTCAACTACGCCCGTCCCCACCGCCGCCTGATCTCGTTGGCGACCCTCTTTTCCGTGCTGAACAAAGTCTTCGACCTCGCGCCCCCGGCGCTGATCGGTGCGGCGGTCGATATCGCCGTGCAGCGCGAAGACTCGTTCATTGCGCAGGCCGGCGTGCGCGACGTAAACGACCAGCTCCTGGTGCTGGCCGGGCTGACGCTGCTGATCTGGATCGGCGAGTCCGTGTTCCAGTACATTTACCAGGTCTACTGGCGCAACCTGTCGCAGACGCTCGAACACGAACTGCGCCTGGATACTTACGCGCACGTGCAGGACCTGGAACTCGCGTACTTCGAGGACCAGAGCACCGGCGGCCTGATGTCGATCCTCAACGACGACATCAACCAGTTGGAGCGCTTCCTGGACGTGGGCGCGAACAGTATGATCCAGGTGACGACCACCGTGATCGTGATCGGCGGGATGTTCTTTGCGATTGCGCCGTCGGTGGCGTGGCTGGCCGTGCTGCCCATGCCGCTGATCATCTGGGGATCGGTCCACTTCCAGAAGGTGCTGGCCCCGCGTTATGCCGCCGTGCGCGAGCAGGTCGGCGTGCTCAACGGGCAGTTGGCAAACAACCTGGGCGGCATCGCCACCATCAAGAGCTTCACCGCCGAAGGGCACGAAGTCGGGCGCGTGCGCGAGGAAAGCAACATCTACCGCGCGCGCAACCAGGCCGCGATCACGTTCAGCGCGGCGTTTGTGCCGCTGATCCGCATGGTGATCGTGTTCGGCTTCCTGGCGATCATGATCTTCGGTGGGCAGATGGCGCTCGACGGGCGCTTAAACGTCGGCGTCTACAGCGTGATGATCTTCATGACGCAGCGCTTGCTGTGGCCGCTGACCAGCCTGGGCGAGACGCTCGATCTCTACCAGCGCGCGATGGCGTCTACGGCGCGCATCTTCGACCTGCTGGATATCCAGCCGCAGATCAACGACGGCGACACGCCGCTGCCGGTCGAATCCGTGCGCGGCGAGGTGAACTTCGAGGATGTGCGCTTCAACTACAGCAACGGCCAGCACGTGATCAAGGGCCTGTCGCTGCACATCCCGCCCGGCGACACGGCGGCGATTGTCGGCGCAACCGGCGCGGGCAAAAGCACCGTGATCAAGCTGCTGCTGCGCTTCTATGACGTGCAGGGCGGGCGTATCACGCTGGACGGGCACGATCTGCGCACGCTCAAGCTGCCGGACCTGCGCGGCGCGATTGGGCTGGTGAGTCAGGATGTGTTCCTGTTTCACGGTTCTGTGCGCGAGAATATCGCCTACGGCACGTTCGACGCGTCCGACGAAGACATCGTCCGCGCGGCCAAGATCGCCGAGGCGCACGAGTTCATCATGGACCTGCCGCAGGGCTACGACACGATTGTCGGCGAGCGCGGGCAGAAGCTCAGCGGCGGGCAGCGCCAGCGCATCTCGATTGCGCGCGCCGTGCTCAAGGACCCGCCCGTGCTGATCCTCGACGAGGCGACCTCATCGGTCGATAACGAAACCGAGGCCGCGATCCAGCGCTCGCTGGACCGCATCATCGTGGGACGCACGACGATTGTGATCGCCCACCGGCTCTCAACCGTGCGCAACGCCGACCGCATCTTCGTGCTGGAAGACGGAATGCTGCGCGAGCATGGCCGCCACGATGACCTGATTCACGGCGACGGCATCTACGCGACGCTTTGGCGCGTGCAGACCGGCGAACGCCTGCTCGCGGCAGGGGATTAACCTCCCCCCTATAATCCCGCGCGTGCGAAGCACGCACCTCCAGCCTCCGGATAGGGGACTTAACCGCTCCCGTTGGCCCCCTCTCCGCGAGTGGGTTAGCATTACCCATAGTAGGCGTCTAAAAACAACACCGCAGTTTGAAACACTCTCCACCTTTGCAGGT
>CAZMNL010000685.1:0-2245 GCA_964567525.1 uncultured Anaerolineaceae bacterium | reverse complement strand
CACCGTCGGCACGACGACCGGGCCGCGGACCAGCGTCAGTTCCTTCGACATCCCGTCGATCCGCCCCAGGGCCTCCAGCACGTTCTCCGTGTACCGGAGGTTCTTCACGGGGCCGGCAATCCGGCCGTTCTCCACGAGGAACGTTCCGTCGCGGGTCATCCCCGTCAGGACGGTCCGCATCGAGTCGAGGATATTCGTATAGTGGAACCGCGTCACCAGGAGGCCGCGCTCGGTCCCGGCCACTTTCGCGGTATAGCCCGCCATGAAGTGATACTGCGCCTGGTCGGGCGTCAGTTTGGCGATGGGCGGCATGATGCCGAAAGCGTCCGCCGTCAGGAAAATGATATGCCGGGGATGCCCGCCCGTGCCGTTGTAGTCGGCGTTGGGAATGTGCGTGATCGGGTAAGATGCGCGCGTGTTTTCGGTGAAGGTCGCGTCGTCCAGGTCTACGCGGCGGCGGGTGGCGTCAATGGTGACGTTTTCCAGGATCGTGCCAAACATGCGCGTCGCGGCGTAAATCTCCGGCTCGCCCTCTGGCGAAAGGCGGATCACTTTCGCATAGCACCCGCCCTCAAAGTTGAAGATACCCTGGTCGCTCCACCCGTGCTCATCGTCACCGATCAGCGTGCGCGCGGAGTCGTTGGAGAGCGTGGTTTTGCCCGTGCCACTCAGCCCGAAGAACAGCGCCACATCGTCGCGGTCCTGGCCGTAATTCGCCGAGCAGTGCATCGCCATCACGCCCTGTTTCGGCAAGAGGTAGTTCATCACCGAAAAGATCGACTTCTTGATCTCGCCCGCGTAGCGCGTGCCGCCGATCAGGACCATTTTCTTTTTGAAGTTCACCAGGATAAACGCGCCGGAGTTCGTGCAGTGGACTTCCGGGATCGCGGTAATGTTCGGGGCCTGAATGACGACAAATTCCGGTACGTGGCTGCGCAGTTGGTCGGGGTCGAAGATGCGCACGAACATATTGCGCGCAAACAGGCTGTGCCATGCGGACTCGGTGATGATGCGGATCGGCAGGCGATAGTCGGGATCGGCCCCGGCGTAGAGGTCCTGCACGAATACGTCTTTATTCTGGAAGTACTGCATCATGCGTTCGTGCAGCGCGTCAAAAACTTCCTCGGAGCAGTCGCGGTTGACCGTGCCCCACCAGATTTCATCTTCGGTGGTTTCCTCGCGCACGATGAACTTATCGTTCGGCGAGCGCCCGGTGTGGTCGCCGGTGCGCACCACCAGCGCCCCCAGGTGGGCCATCACGCCCTCGCGGTGACGAATCGCCTGCTCATAAAGCGCGGGCGTGGTCAGGTTCCAGTATTGGCGCTCCAGGTTCTCAAACCCGTGATGCTCCAGGCCGTAACTGCTGCGATATTCTTCGGTCATAACCACGATCTCCCTTTCGTCTGATCTGGACACGTGCTGTGATCGCATTGGACACGCACAGCCACGTGATCAAAGACATAACCACGCAATGATCGGATCGTATCAAGTTTAACCGCTGCCGCACAAAAGCCCACTGAATCACCTGTATAGATCATACTAATTGTGAAATTTTTCACCGTTAAAATTGCATATGATCAGTTTTCGCCGCGCCGCGCCGCGCCTACCACGTTTCGCCCAGCGCCCCACCCTGCGCCAGGTGCGGCGTCCAGACCAGCTTCACCGGCTGCCACGCGGACTCCGGCGATTCGCGTTCGACAATCGTCACCGAGGTGTTGGTCAGGCTGGGCCGTTCGATGGGTCCGAACAGGCTGCGGATCAACATCCCCAGCGCACCGCCGTGCGTCACGATGGCGACCGTCTGACCGGGGTGGCGTGCGGCGATCTCGTCGAACCCGGCGCGCATCCGGGCCTGCACCTGCTGCATGGATTCCCCGCCAGGGCGCGCGTTGTGATACCAGTCGTCCTCAAACGCGGCGAAGCGTTCGCCGTCCCACGCCTGGACCTCGGCGCGCGTCATGCCCTGCCAGTCGCCCAGGTCGCTCTCGCGGAAGCGCGCGTCCGGCTGCACCTCCCGCCCCAGCCCCGCCGCGACCGCCGCCGCCGTCTGCGCCGCGCGCGGCAGGTCGCTGCTGTAGATCGCGTCAATCGCATAACCGTTCTGCGCCAGGTAACGCCCCAACGCGGCGGACTGCTGCCGCCCGGCCTCGTTCAAGGGGACCGGCGCGTGACCCTGCCAGCGCCCCTCGGCGTTCCAGTCCGTTTCGCCATGCCGGATGAGTAACACACGAGTTGTCATTGTTCC
>CAZMNL010000684.1:0-2254 GCA_964567525.1 uncultured Anaerolineaceae bacterium | reverse complement strand
GCACGCTGAGCACGTCGAAGCACGCGCCTGCCCCGGCCTGGTACATGCGCTGCAAATACAGCAGGTCGTAGGCATTGCGCCCACTGAGATCGACCGTCGGGCCGAGCGCGCCGGTGATCACCGTGATCTGCGGATCAACCGCTTTCAGCGCGGCGTAGGTGCGGCACAGCATGTCGGTGTAGGCTTCCGCGTTGACGGTTTGATCACCCCATTCGGGGTACAGGTTCGGCTCGTTCCACACCTGGTAATGCGTGATGCGCCCCCGGTAGCGCTCCGCCACAACTGCCGCGTAATCGGCGAAGTCCTGAAAATCGGCGGGCGGGGTGTAGTGGTTGGTCGTGCCTTCCGGCTGGCTCCACGCGGGCGGATCGCTCAGCCGCGCCATGATCTGCACGCCGTATTGTTCCGCCAGTTCGACGATGTTGTCGTACTTGTCCCACGCGCTGACCGCGCCAATCGCGTCTACATTGCGGCGATCTTCAAAGTCGCCCTTAGCGTGAATCTCGATATCGTCCCAGCGGAACTGCTGGCGAATCCAGCCAAACCCGGCAGCCTGGATCATCTGCATTTGCTGCTCGCGCTTGGCGGGTTCCGCTTCCAGATCGAGGAACGTGTTCACGCCGTAGGGATTGACATTCGCGGCGGGCATGACGGCATACGGCGCGGTATTGGGCTGGGCGCGCGTCCCGCGCATGAGGACCTGCGCGAAGCCGATCACCTGCTGGGCGGGTTCGGTTTCGCCGGTCGTTTGCCAGAACAGGTCATAGACCCGCCCCTCAAACGCCAAATCCGCGCCAAGCGCGATCACGCCGGAGAGTACGATCACGGCCAGCAGCGCTAGCGTGCGGGGCCGGAATCCGAACCATGTACAGGGTGTTTGTGTCGTATTCATGCGCGCGATTATAGAAGCGGTACGCGGGAATCACCAAAAAATCAGCGCACGTCTCACGCGCGCGCTTCCCCCCTCTCCAACGCGCTTTGGAGAGGGGGGATCAAGGTTGCTCAGTACGCCGGGATCAGCGCCGGTTGGCCGCGCGACGTGATGATGAAATGCGGCAGCCAGCCGATCCCAAAGATGGTCAGGTAAATATCCTTCTTGAAGGGCTTGATCGGGTATTCCTCGACGGTGTTGGCGATGCGGCCCCATTTGTCATTCACGCGCGCCAACTCGCGCTCCATCTCCATCTGCATCTCGTCAAGTTCGGTTTCCGTCTCCATGATCGTATGCTGCGCACCGGTGACCTGTTCCTGCGCCTGCTGCTTATAGCGCCGTGACCGGCTCCAGCGTGAGAGCGTGTACGTCGTGCGCCCACGCAGCAGGCTCAGCGCCGCTTCGCCCGCCGTGAACATTTCCTCGTTTCTGAGCGTGGAAAGCTGTTCCTGTTCGGCTTGCAGATCGCGCACCGCGCGCCGCAGTTTGGTTTCCAGCCGGTCGAATTTGTCGTCGTAAGCCTTGACGATTTTGTCGATTTCCGCGTCGCGGCCCTGGCGCGCGACGCTGTGCGCCTGCACCATGAAATCGCGCTGCGACATGCCCGGCTCGCTGTAGATTTTCAGTTCGGGGTTGTGCAGGATCACGATGGAACGGTTGTTGTAGATGAAGTCTGCCACACCGCCCTTGAGTTCCGTCAGGCGGCGCGATTCGTTCAGACCGGGCGGCAGATCGCCATAGGCGACCCGGTCGCCCTGCGGATCGCTCAGCCACTCGCGCGGGTCAACGTACTCGGTTTCGTAGTCTTCCCACTGCAACAGCCCGGCGCGCGGCACGTCCGGCACGCGATAGGCAAACTCACGGATCAGCGAAACGCTGCTTTTACGGTCATTGAAGCGCACTTCGGCCTGTGCCAGCAGCACCGGCTGGTAAGCAACAAATTCGCCGGTCATCTCGTCGGGGCGCATCCCCGTGCGTGAGGTCCACTCACCGATAGCGCGGTTCATCGAACGGCGCGTAGGCAAGAAATGCTGCGCCACAGACGACGATATCGGCGGCCTGGCGTTGTTGTAACGCTCCGGCAGCGGCATCCCCCCGCTCATGGTGCTGCCCACTGACGTATGATAGCCGGTGCTGGGCGGCTGCGTCGGCGGTTGGTTCATGCGGTACGTTGGCCCGTCGTACAACGAGGGCTGCGGCGTACTCTGTGGCGGCGGCGCGGAACGGCTGCCGGGCATCTCTGGGAGGCTGCCCGGCATTTCCGGCAGCGAGGACGGCGGCGGAGTCGATCCCGGCGGGGGCGGCGGCATCCCCGGCAGAGTT
>CAZMNL010000683.1:0-2256 GCA_964567525.1 uncultured Anaerolineaceae bacterium | reverse complement strand
CCTGCAAAGGTGGGGAGTGTTTCAAACTGCGGTGTTGTTTTTAGACGCCTACTAAGCGTCCGCGTAAGCGGACCGCTTTGCGGTCCAGCAGATATATAGCCTGGCGATTTGATCGCCAGGCAAAGGGCGATCACCGTTTAACTTAATGCCTATGGGGCGTATCGCCATACGCCCCAAATCGGACCCCTGCGCTTTAAACGTGGTGGCTTACTCGCTGGACTCCTGTGCCGCTTGCTGCGCCGCTTGCTCGCCCATGAACGTCAGCAGGTTCTCGACCGTGTACTGGTCGTAGCCCAGCGCGGCCCAGTCGATCCGCCCGCCGGAAACGTGGCAGTCGGCACAGTCGAGCGCGTGCTCAGCGGGCGCGACCATGTGCGCAATCGGCCAGACCATCACGGTTTCGACGAACCCGTATTCGCCGCTGTACGGCATCCCGAACACTTCCATGGCCGCATCGAACGCCTGGTCCCAGTCCCAGCCCTTCCAGTAGGCGGCGGTGTCCTCGGCGTCACGCGGGAACAGATGCACCACGCCGATCACGTCATGGCCCGCATCATACGGCTGAATGCCCCGGAACGCCTTCACCGGCCACAGGCGCGCGGCGGGATCATCGCGGCTGCCTTCAAGGATGTTGATCGCTACCTCGCCGGACGGGTCAATCGGCGTATCCGGCAGGGTGTAGGTCACGGTGCCGTTAAACCACAGGTACTCCGGCACGACGTTCTGCTCCCAGGTGAATTCGCCCTTCTTGCTGTCGTAGATCACGTCCCCGGCCTCGTTCTTGACCGTGTAGGGCTTGCCTTCCTCGTTTTTCTGCCCGGCCAATGACCAATCCCACCACATCTTAGTGGGCATCTCGCGCGCGAAAGTCGGAATGTGGCAGGACTCACACGCCACGCGCGCCATGTGCGTATTGATCATCGACCCAAACGCGCCGCCGTGCTGCATCTCGACGTGACACGAGTCGCAGGTCGTCAGCCCGTCGATGTCGCCCGCGCTGACCGGCACATCGTAACGGCTGCCGTCGATCTGGTGCGCTTCGGTGGTGTGGCATTCCGTGCAGGTGAAGTTCAGCCCGTCCGAGGCCATGTGGACATCCAGCGCGTGCGACGGGTCGATCAGCGTTGGATCGAGATCGCCGTGCTTGACCGCCGCGCCGCCGCCGCCGTAGAAGTGGCACGATCCGCAGGTTTCGCGGCTGGTCGGGCCGATGTGCTGCGCGACAAACGCGAGATCGGGCGGTTCCCAGGTCCGGCCCTCGGACTCGGTCGGCTCGCTCACGGGATACCCGGCAGCGGTGGGGAACTTCTCATAGGTGCCGGTGGTGTCGTGGCAAACCAGGCAGTCTACGTTGGTTGGCGCGTCGAAGTCGAAACCATCGTCGCGCCAGCCATAACCGGTGTGGCAGCTTGTGCAGCGCGGCTCGTTGGTTTCCAGCGAGACGCAGTAATTGTTCACCACGTTGCGCTTGCCGACCGTCTGCCCGGTGACGGTATTCTCCCATTCCCACGTCCAGTGTACCGTCGCCTGGACTTCGGCGGCGGCGTTGGGATGGCACAGCAGGCAGGCGGCGGTCACGTCGTGCGGTGACTCAAACGGCCCGGCCAGCATCGGGAACACGGAATGATCGACGGATGGGGCTTCGGTGGGTGCCGGGTCGTCGCCTTCGCCGTCCTGCGCGTGCGCCGTCCCGCCCAGGAACAGGATCGCGGAAGCCAGTAAGAGCGCCAAGCCCAGCAGCGCGGCAGGGATGCGGAATTGGTTCATAAATTAGTCCCCCGTAACAAAGTAATCATCTGCCAAAAATCAAAATAGATTGTGGCAAGATAGTTTGTCACCAAAACGTTTGGTAAACCACCAACATCGATTGATGAATCCGCCGCCGCACATATGGTCAATATGCACGAACGCCCGCGCGGCATTTTTTCCGCAAAAGATCGACGTGCCATCCCCAAGCAGCGAAAAACGCGTATTTCTTTGTGCGGGTTGCACAGTGGAAATGTAGTTTGCACGAAAATGCATGTCATTTGTTGTGTTTATGATCTGATGACACGTTCCGCGCTGCCGCTTACACTGGGCACTATGTAGTCGTGCAAAAATGAGTCCGCGTTTTCGAAAGTTCCCGAAGCAAGATGAGTGTTCTCTACCTTTGCACTTTTTGCTTTACCTCACCCCCCGGACGCGACCGCAGGTCGCGCGCACTCTCCAGCCTCCGGAGAGGGGGAGTCAAGGGCCGTCTTTGAGCCACCTCTCCGC
>CAZMNL010000682.1:0-2260 GCA_964567525.1 uncultured Anaerolineaceae bacterium | reverse complement strand
CACCTCCATGCATGGAGAGGGGACTTAAGCGGGCGACGGTCTCCCCCTCTCCGCGTGTGGAGAGGGGGCCGGGGGGTGAGGTGAATCTGGAAATCTGCAAGGGCAGATTGCTATTATTTTCTCGCCCAATTATCGATCACTATAGCACATTTTTAAAGGGCGGTCTGTTGGGCAGGCAACAGCGGGCAACCGTCAAGAGGATGCGGACTCGTTTGAAGAGGTGAATATGAGCGGAGATTCGCCCACGCCGGGCAACCTCACCCCCCGGACGCGACCACAGGGCGCGCGCTTCCCCCCTCTCCAAATCGTTTGGAGAGGGGGGATTGAGGGGGAGGAGGTTGAATCGCGATCAGCTCATCACGCGCCACGCGCCGTAACCCGACCCGGCGACACGGCCATCCGGCAGCGTGATGAAGAACGCGAATTCGGGGCGCGGGCTGCGCGTCTGGGCCACGCGCTGGAAGGTCGTATCGTAGCCGATTTCCTCACCGACCGCCCAACCGAGCTTGGCCTGCACACCGGGCGCGTTAGCCCACACCTTGCCAAAGCCGCTGCCGGGCGCTTTGCGGTCCAGCGGGGGCATTTCTTCGAGTTCGGGCATCTCCAGCCCGGCGTAATCCTGTTCCAGGAAGTAGGCCGCCGTGCCGTCGCTGTAGTGTACGATGATCTCGTTGGTATCCGAGCGCCACAGCATATAGCCGTTCTCGAACTCCTGGTAGGTGACGCCGACCGTGCGCGCCTCACCCGCCGGGCAGCCGTCCGCACTGCCGAAGAAGAACGTATACGGGCAGTGGACGTTAACGGTAACGTCTTCGGTGGCGGTGCCGCTCGCCGCCGTCAGCCGGTAAGTCACGCTGTACAGCGCGATATCCGGCAGGTACACCTCGGCGGAGCCTTTCGGCGACTGCGCCGTGACGACCGTTTCGGCCTGGCTGATGTTGGGGATCAACTGCTGGATCGTCACGCCGCCGGTCCCGTTGATCTCCCAGGCCAGCGTGACCGCCGCACCGGGGTTGACGGTGTCGGGCGTGGCGCTGAAGGATGCAATCGCGCCCGGCTCGACCGGGACCTGCGGTTCGTCCGCGCTGTCGTCGTCGCCTGTGTCGTCGCCGTCATCCTCATCTGCGCCGTTTTCGTCGCCCGCGTCGTCGCCGTCGTCCTCGCCCGCGTCCGTTTCAAGCGGCAGTTCGAGCGTTTCCTCGGCGTAAACCGTGCCGTCCACCTGGTCCACGAGCCGGACTTGCAGCGTCACCACATCCTCGCCCTCGCGGTAAATCGGCGCGACCGGCCCTTCGCCCTCGGACGGAATCCACAGTTCCAGGCGCGGCAGCTCAACCGAGGTGGTGGTGTCGTCCTCGAAGACCTGCTCGAAGACGAGATTGGCAGTCGGCGGGCGGTTCTCGACCGCCCAGGACACCATGATCTGCACGCTGGAAGCGGCCAGCGCCTCAGCCTCGATCACCGTGTCGGCGTCCACCTCAAAGGCCGTGATCGCCGCATCGCCCGCCGCTGGCGCATAGGGGATCGTCACGATGCGCTGGTCTACAATCGTATTGGTCGCCGTGCTGACAATCGAGAGCAGGAAGGTCGGCGGGGCGAAGTTCAGCGGGTGTTGGACCGTCACTACGCGCGAACCGGACGGTTCCAGCGGGACGCTGGCTTCGGAATAGACCATCTGCCACCGGTCGAGCTTGTAGGCGTGCAGCAGCAGGCGGTAGCCTTCGGTCATCCCGGCAGTGTGCCAGCGCAGCGTCGTAGACTGCGTCCCGGCTTCGGCGTCCGCCAGCGCAATCGACGCCAGCGACGACTCAAACGTGATAATGGTCGGGCGCGGTGCGGCACCTGCCCACTGCACCCCGCTAACGACCATCACGACGATCAATATGATGCCCATCAACCGTAGTTTCATCTGCACAACCTCTTTATATTTAACTACCAGGGCCGCCCGGCCCATCCGGTTCAAAACACATTATGCCGCAGTGCGACAAGGGTTTGTTGACAACTAGCTTACAGGCTTGTGCCGCGCAGGGCAAGTTGACGCAGGTCCGGTGTGCGCGACCCTGCCTACGATTGCACGGATGCACTATTGACAAATCACGCAATCTCAAGCAGACTGTAGTCGTGCGGCACGCGCGCGCCGCCCACGAAAAGTGGCGTAATCGCGCCGCCCGTTTTATGATGGATCGGCGCGTTTGCTGCGTATAACAGCATGGGTTGTCTATGCCACCGGCAAACTTAGCTAATCGCTATTTTCAAGGAG
>CAZMNL010000681.1:0-2265 GCA_964567525.1 uncultured Anaerolineaceae bacterium | reverse complement strand
CGCCACCTTCTACCAACTGCTCAACCGGCTCAACCGTGCTGCGCACCGCCGCGCGATCTTCGTCGGTCTGCACGACAATACCGTTGAACAAGCCCGCCGCCAGTACCAAAGCCAATTGCCCGCCGCGTGGTCGCACGACCGGACGCACGTTCTCAACTGGAGGTGGGGGTTCCAGCAGCCGCTGAAAGCCCGCGCTAAACTGCGCACCATCGGCCTGTACCGCTTGTAGTGCAAGCTCCGGCGAGATGACTTTCGGAGCGAAGACAAAACGGCGTGTGGTGCGTGGCTGCGGGAACGTGTAGAGCGGCACGTCTTGCACGGTCAATTCACGGGGATTAGCCGCGTCTTGCAGAATGCGCTGCGCGAACTGGGCTGGTTCATCCGGTGGTGTGCCTTCCTGCGCAACCACCACAACGTGGACATACTCGCCCAGGTGCAGCCCCGGCAGCCGCCACACATCAACGGTCTTGCAGCGTTTCGCCAAAAAACCTGCTGCATCTGCCGTGACGTGGTGCGCGTATACCACCCACGCCATGTATCCGCCCGGTGCCAGCCATTTCCAGCTATGTTTGAGCATCGCCAACTCACGACGTTTGTCGTCACCGCCGCTCATCTCCCAGGTGTACGGGGGATTGAGCCAGATAGCGGGAAAACTACCCAACGACGCGCGTAAGGTGTAGAGATCGCCTTGCACGGCCTGAATGGGACCAAACAGCGTTTGGCACGCTGCCGCGCGGTCGGTGTCGAGTTCGTTGGCGTAGGGCGTCATTTGCCACGCTTCGGCCAGATGCTGAAGTGCTTCACCTTCACCGGCGCAGGGGTCGAGTAATTTGCCGCCATTCAGGTCTGGTGCGAACAGCGATGCGATAGCGGGCAGGTGATCCGGTGGGGTCGGATAGTAGCCTCCGATTTCGAGGGAAGTGAGACGGGCACAACACATGGTGATTTCTCCCTTAAACACAAAAACGCCCCATGATCTTTCGACCATGGGGCGTGGAAATTGACGAATGAATGTCTTACGGCAGAACGAGAGTGCCGGACGCAAGACCATCCTGAATAACTCTGGACCAATGCTCTGCATTCAGAGTCACGGCCCACACCTGCGCGCCGCCATAACACACGCAGCGCTGCATCAGGTGTTCCAGGCGACCTTGCTGGACAAGATACGAATACCAGGCCGGAAACACGGCCACTTTGACCAGTTTCGAGATGTGATCACCGAGGATCGCAGTCGCCTGATCCTTGTCGGCGAAAAACATGTAGGTGGTCGTCAATTCGGAGTACACTGGCTCGGTGATCGCCTTGTGGACCAGCAGCAGATGATCGATGCCAAGACCATCAATCCTGCGTTGAAAACGCGCGAACAAGCCTGGTTCCGGTGGCTGCAAGACGATGCTTGATCCGGTGTCTGGCACGATGCGCGCCTCCTTACCCTGGGCCAATTTCGCCCAGACTGCTTCAACCGAGGTCGCTGGACCGGCGATGTCGAGATACACCGGGTGGTTGTCGTGCAATGCCGCCCCGAACACGAAGCAGTCGCCCACAACGTTCATCCTGCCCGTATACGCCTGCGGGATGAGTTGGTTAGTCATGATCGTCTCCTCCTATGCCCAGGGATCGTCGAGGCGAATAGTCGCAACAGCGGGCAGCGCGGGGTACCGCGTGATGCGATCCAAATCCGCCTGGAACTGCTCAGCGAAGCGGCGCAAGACACGCTGTTGGTATGATTCACGAATTGTGGTGGCAGAACCTGTCAACCGGGGCGAATAACGCGGTTTCGCTGGCTCATCGGAGACTGACGCCTCGTCTTGCACCACCGACTCACCGGTATTGTCTTGTGGACCGACCAGCGCGACGATTTCATCCGGCAACTCTGCGCCGATGAAATACCATTGCTGGCGTTTTTTCGACCAACGACAGCCGTAAGCCTTGAGCGTTTCGCGGTGGCGATACGTTTGTGAATGTGTTTTCGAGACTTTATGTTCGTCGCGAATCCAATGCCAGGGAATTTTCGCCCCGGTTTTCTCACTGCGTTCAATAACCAGACCGTTGCCGGTCAACGTTTGCGTGACGGTTTCATTATGAGACATCAGGATGCCTCCCGTCTTGCATGGCCGCCATCTGTTCGTGGAAAAGCCGGATCGTAGCAGGCGAATTGGCATTGTAACGGGTGATTTCACCGGCACCCATCTGTAACGCCTGGAGCGCCTGGTTGAACTTCTCGACCAGGTAACTTTCACTGGGATCATCACGCAAGACGATTTC
>CAZMNL010000680.1:0-2266 GCA_964567525.1 uncultured Anaerolineaceae bacterium | reverse complement strand
GCTCTTTCTGCGCGGGCTTATCTGAAATCGCCGCCGGTGGACCGATCACCGGCGTGCTGATCATCGGCGCTGTAGTCGTTCGGGTCGGCGTCCGGCCCGGAGTCCGCGCCGTAGCGCGGGCCGGAGTCCAGCTTTTGCACCGGGCGGCCCTTGGTGATCGAAAAACGGTCGAAGTCGCGCACGACGTGACTGTTCGGGAAATGCTGACGGGCTTCCTGGATGATGTCGCGTTCGCGGTAGCGGCGCGAGACGTGCGTCAGCAGCAGTGTGCCGACGTTCATCTCGGCGGCGAAACGCGCCGCGCGCCCGGCGGTCATGTGCCCGAACTGGCGCGCGATGTCGCCGTCACGGTCGAGATAGGTCGCTTCCATAACCAGCGCGTGCGCGTCCTGCGCGGCCTCGCGCAGTTCGTCGTTGACCTCGGCGATATCGCCGGTATGCACCAGCCGCGCGCCGGGCAGGTCTTCGCCCAGCACCGCGTCGGGCTGGATCACGCGCCCGTCGGCCAGCGTGATCGCCTCACCGCGCACCAGTTTCGCGCGCTCCGGCCCGGCGGGGACTCCCAGCGCCTCGGCTTTTTCCACCAGGAACGGGCGGCGCGGCTTTTCCTGGAAGACGTAACCGAAGCAGTCGCGCCCGCGATGGATGATCGGGATCGCGGCGACGGTAAAATCGGCGTGATCGACCAGCACGCCGGGTTTCACGTCGATCAGGTGCAGCGGCATGGGCGGCTTGGCCCCGCGCAGCACCACGCCATAGATCAGGTCTTGCACGCGGTCCAGCGCCCACTTGCCGCCCCAGATTTCGAGGTGGTCGTTGCTTTCCCAGCGCATGAAGGTAGCGACCAGCCCGCCCAGCCCCAGGATGTGATCGAGGTGTCCGTGCGTGATCAGGATGTGGTTCAGGCGTTTGAAGCCGATGCCGCTCTTCAAAATCTGGCGCTGTGTGCCTTCGCCCACGTCGATCAGAAAGCGCCGGTCTTTCGCCAGCACCACCTGGGACGACAGCCCCCGGTGTACCGATGGGGCGCTGGCGGATGTGCCTAGAAACAGGATTTCAAACATAGAGACTCGTTTAGTGTGTATGAAAGCTGCCAGCGATAAGCTGTAAGCTGTAAGCAAAAACAGGGCGCTTCGCCCGGCCCTGAACGGACCGGGCTATAGTCCGGGCACCCCGTAAACGGGGCTAAACATGCGATCAGCGGGCCGCTTTGCGGTCCAGCGGACATATAGCCCGACGGATTCACCGTCGGGCGAGGCGCGCATGGCGGGTTTAGAAACCCGCCCCTACAAGCACCGGCGACCGCACTTTGGACTCGAACGCTTCGCCCCCTCACTCCACCGTGATCACCCGCCGGTCCTCGTCGATCTGCACCGGGCGGTCGATGAACGCGCGCACCACGTCGATCACCGTCCGGCAGTGCGCGGTAATGGCGTCCGTGTGGATGGTGCTGGTCCCTGCCGCCAGCATCACCGGCGCGATCAACTGGTCAGCGGCGAAGTGGTCCACCGCCGCCTCGCTCGCGTTAAAGTTCAACAGGTCGGTGACGGCGCGCTCGGCGACGGCTTCCGATGGCATCCCCTTACGCCCCAATGTGCCGAAGCCACCGCGCCCGTTGGCGTACTCCACCGCCAGGAAAATACCGGCCCCGGTGCTGGCGCTGCGCGTGCGCAGCGGGCGAATATCCAGCGGCGTTTCGATATATTCGGTGATCAGGTTGGCGGCGCGGTTCGCCATGCGCTGCGGGATATGCGAGGGCAGGTTGCAGCCCACCGCCGTACCGAACACGCGCTCAATGCGCCCCCGGCTCTCCATGCCCAACCCCTGAAGCTGTGCCCCGCCGCCGGTCTGCGCGATGATCAGTCCGTCACCTTCGGGCAACCAGCCGTAACGCTCCATGTAGATTTCGATATCCGCGCCCATTTCCAGCAGCAGCGGCATATACACATCGCGCAGGTAGTGCCCAAACGGGGCGTTGGGGACGTGTGTCCCGCCCACGACCTGCACCGAGGACTTGCCCTCAGCCAGCGCCAGCGGCAGCAGCACCGTCTGCATGACCAGCACCGCCGATCCTGCCGTGCCGATCCGCCAGCTATACGCGCCGGATTCCACCGGGCCGCCCGGTGTGAACGTGATCGTTTGTGCGCCGGGTTTGAGGTCCTGCACTTGCGCGTCGCAGATATCCGCTGCCGCCGTCACCGCTGTGACGTGCTGCGGGCGCAGGCCGCGCGGTTTGCGCCCGGCGCGGATGTTCTCGATGCGCACG
>CAZMNL010000679.1:0-2268 GCA_964567525.1 uncultured Anaerolineaceae bacterium | reverse complement strand
GATCGTGTTCGGCGTCAGCGGGCTGCTGATGGGCGTGCTCAACGCGCACCAGCATTTTCTCTCGCCCGCGCTCGCACCCAGCCTGTACAACGTCGGCCTGATCATCGGGGCGCTGGTCTTCGCGCGCGACGGCAACGTCTACGGGCTGGCGTGGGGCGCGGTGCTCGGATCGGTGCTGCATCTCGGCGTGCAGATTCCGGCGCTGCTGCGGCTGCGCTTCCGCTTCCGCCCGCTGATCGGACGCGCGATTCCGGGCGTGCGCGAGGTACTGGTGCTGATGGGGCCGCGCGTGCTGGGGCTGGGTATCGTGCAGGTCAATTTCTGGGTCAACACCGCGCTGGCGTCCGGCATGATGGCGGGCAGCATCACGGCGATTGGGCAGTCGTTCACGCTGATGTTTACCGTGATCGGCATCCTGGGCCAGAGCGTCGGCACAGCGGTGTTTCCCACGCTCTCCACGCTGAGCGCGACCAAAGACGCCGACGACTTCCGGCACACGCTGTCCCGCGCGCTGAGCAGCGTGCTGTTTCTGTCGATTCCGGCGGGTATCGGGCTGGCGGTGGTCAGCAGGCCGGTGATCACGGTGCTGTTCGAGCGCGGCGACTGGACCAGCACAGACACCGCCGGGACCGCCTGGGCGCTGGCGCTGTTCAGCATCGGGCTGGCGGGGCATACCGTGCTTGAGGTGCTGGTGCGCGCCTTCTACGCGCTGCACGATACCTGGACGCCGGTCAAGGTCGGCATAGCGACGATGGCGCTCAATATCGCGCTGTCGCTGGTGCTGATCCGCGTCTTCGGCTACCCGGACAGCACGGATTTCGCGCGCGGGCCGTTCGGCGGGCTGGCGCTGGCGATGTCGCTTGCGACAGCGATCGAGAGCGCGGTCCTGTGGGCGATCCTGCGGCGGCGTACCGGCGGCCTTGAGGAACGGCGCGTACTGGGCGGGGCGGCGCGGACTCTGATCGCGGCGGGGCTGATGGCGCTGGCGGCGGGCGGCTTCCTGCGGCTGACGCCGGATTTACACGCGCTGTGGCAGACGCTCGGCGCGATGGGACTCGGCGCGGCGGTGTTCTGGATCGCGGCGTTGATCCTGGACGTGGACGAGGCGGAGATCGTGCCGCGCCTGGTGCTGCGGCGGCTGCGGCGCTGATCGCGGCGGACCCGCGTCACACGTCCCGCCCGTTCCTGACCGCGACGATCTCCGCCATGATGCTGAGCGCGATCTCCGGCGGAGTCTTACCGCCGATGTTCAGGCCAACCGGCGTATGAATCGGCGGCAGGTGGTCCAGGTCGAACCCGGCAGCGGCGGCGCGTTCGGCGCGTTCTTCGGCGCGTTTGGCTTTGCCGATGGCCCCGATGTAACGCACCGTCTGACCGGCAAGTGCGCGCCACAGCGCATCCTCAAAACGCGGCTCGTGGTTCAGCGAGACAACACACGTGCGCCGGTCGATCTCGATCTGCCCGGCGGCGTCTTTGGGCCACGCCGTGATCACCCGGTTGGCGGCGGGGAAGCGCTCCGGCACGGCGAACGCGGGCCGCGCGTCGCTGATCACCACCGTGAAGCCCATGATTTTCGCAAACTGCGCCAGCGGCGCGGCGACCGACTCCGCCCCCACGATCCACAGCAGCGGCGGCGAAAGCTGCGGTTCGACCAGCGCGACACGCCCATCTGCCAGCGTGAGACTCGCGGCGCGGTCGGTGCGGAACACATCGCGCGCCGCTGCGATCACGTCGGGGGATAGGTCGGCGGGTGCGGAGTCCGGCAAAATGTGCGCGTGCAGCGGGCGCGGATTCCCCGGCGTCTCCGGGGCGCAGACTGTCACCAGCGCGCAGCCCTGGCGCGTCAACTGCGCGAACAGGTCCGGGGTCAGGCGTTCGACCAGCACATCGATCATGCCGTCGCAGTTCAGGCCGATCTCGATCACGGGATTCTCGACGCGCCTGTAATGCAGCATCAGCGGGCCGCCGCCGTCGATCACGGTCTGCGCGGTTGTGTATACGTCGGTTTCCACGCACCCGCCGCTCACCGCGCCTTCGAAGCGGTTGCCGTGCGTCATGACCATGCGCGCGCCCAGCGGTTGGCTCGACGATCCGCGAATGCGTACAATCGTCGCCACCGCCACCGGCAGCCCGGAGTCTAACCATTCAGCGGCCTGTTTGAGTTCCGCAGGTAACACGTAAAAAATCCCTTCTGACAAATAGCGATAAGCGATTAGCGGTCGGCGGCGGTGTGCGGTGATATGGCTACGCCAAGAAAATAATTACCCC
>CAZMNL010000678.1:0-2271 GCA_964567525.1 uncultured Anaerolineaceae bacterium | reverse complement strand
ATCCCCCACAACCCCTTCCCTCAGGGAAGGGGAGCAAAGGCCAGCTTATTTGGGTGATTTATTTCCATGCAGGGCTTTAGCCCGCCGAAGGCGGATCGGTCTAAAACCGTGCGCTTCAGCGCATATTTCTCTTTCAGCCGCCGAAGGCGGAAGGGCTTTAGCCCGAAACCTACCAGCTTCAGCTGGTAGTAGTTTAGTTCCTGGATCAGCCTAACGGCTAAACGCTAATCGCTTAAATCACACTGCATAAAACACAAAAGCGCCGCACAGCGTTACGCCATGCTGCGCTTTTGCATTGGCTGTGGCCCAGCGCTTAATCGTCGCTGTTCTTTTTGCCCCTGGTACGCATTCGTTTTTCGACAATGGCCTTGAACGGGTCTGCGCCGGGTTTGACCAGCACCTCCCGCGAGCGCCCGCCGGGACGCGCCGCGCCTACAATGCCGAGTTCGTGCATCATATCGATGATGCGCGCGGCACGCGGATAGCCCAGGCCCAGTTTGCGTTGGATCAGCGAGGCGGAGGCTTCGCCCTCTTTGACGACCAGTTCAATCGCGTCTTCGAGCATCGGGTCGGTTTCGGAGAGGACTTCGCGGCGGGTCATGCCGCGTTCCCAGGGGGCCGCCGTAAACAGATATTCTTCGTCTTCATCGGCGCGGTTTTCCTGCCATTCCTGCCAGTAATTTACCACGTCATTCACTTCTTCGTCGGAGACAAAACAGCCCTGGATACGGCGTGGCCCGGCGGCGTCCGGTGCGAGGAACAGCATATCGCCGCGCCCCATCAGCGTTTCCGCGCCGTTGGAGTCCAGGATGACGCGCGAATCAACGCTCGACGCGACGGCGAACGAGATACGCGCTGGGAAGTTGGCTTTGATCAGGCCGGTGATCACGTCTACGCTGGGGCGCTGTGTGGCAACCATCAGGTGAATGCCGACCGCGCGCGCCATCTGTGCCAGGCGCGTGATAGCGTGTTCGGTTTCGTCCGGGCGCTGCATCATCAGGTCGCCGATCTCGTCAATGATGATTACCAGGTACGGCAGGCGTTCATCCTTGCGGCGGCGGCCCAAGCCTTCGTTATAGGTGTCGATATTGCGCGCGGCCTCTTTTTCCAGCAGTTTATAGCGGTGCTCCATTTCGCGCGTGGCCCAGCGCAGCACGCCGATAATGCGGTCGAGTTCGGTTTCGACCGGGCCGAGCAGGTGGGGCAGACCGTTGAAGCGGTTGAGTTCCACCATCTTTGGATCGAGCAGCACCAGTTTCAAGCGGTCGGGCGTGTTATTCATGACAAACGCCGTCGTCATCGCCGCCAGCATGATCGATTTACCGGAGCCGGTGGTCCCGGCGATCAACAGGTGCGGCATGGTTCCCAGGTCCGCGATGAACGGTTCGCCGGACACATCGCGGCCCAGTGGCAGCGCCAGCGGACGTTTGCGGTATTTGTAGAAGTGTTCCGATTCGAGTACGGGCCGCAGCGCGACGGTGCTCGGTTTGCGGTTCGGGACTTCGATCCCCACGTAGGAGTGTCCGGGGACCGGGGCCTGAATGCGTAACCGCCGGGCAGAGAGCGCCAGGGCCAGGTCGCCACCCAGATTGGTGATCTCGCTCACACGCACGCGCTTGAGTTCGCGCTCGCCTTCGTCGTTGACATATTCGGTATACGGAGAGACGGCGTATTGAGTGACGGTCGGGCCGACATGCACGTCGATGACTTCGATATCGACTTCGAATTCTTCTAGCGTATTGCGAATGATCTTCGCGTTGGTGTTGATCTCTTCCTCGGTGGGCTTGTCGAGTTCGATGTCGCTGAGCAGTTCGAGCGGCGGCAGGTGGTCATCCCGTTTGCCGATCTTTTTGGTTTCGCGGAAATCTTCAACCGTGAAGTAACGCTCACTCGCTGAGAGATCGGGCTGGCGGCGAATGCGCGCGCGCGGCGCTGCCGGTACGACTCGCGCATCCGGCAGGAACTCACGCGGGACGACGGATTGGCGTTCTCCGGGTTCTCCAGGCGCGATCAGGCTGCGCCCGTTTTCCGCGCCGATGGTCAGGCGGGCACGTTCGGCGATCTCTTTTTTCTCCTGCGCGGTCAGGGGGCGCTCGCGTTTTTTGGCGTTGGGCGTGCTGGTCCCGTTGGTCCCCGCCATTGAGAGATTATTATCTGTTGATTCGGGGGGATCGTCGCTGCCTGACTCCGTGTTTGGGGTACTCTCCTGCGAAGCGGTGCGCGGTTCGCCGGCTGCCGTGTCAACCGGTGCGACGGATTGGCTGCGGACAG
>CAZMNL010000677.1:0-2273 GCA_964567525.1 uncultured Anaerolineaceae bacterium | reverse complement strand
GCCGCGAAGTCTTCCGGCTGACCGAAGGCCCGGAGCAGCACTACCTGACGTGCGTGCGCTGCGGGGCGCGCGTGCTGATTCATACTGACCTGCTGAACCGCATGGCGCGCGCGCTCGTGGACCGCAAAGGCGTGAGCGTGATCAGTGCGTGCGCGTGCTTCACCGGCTACTGCCCGAACTGCACCGCCGATCTGCGCCGCCAGGGGAAATTGTAGCGGAGATCGTGCGATCTTACCGAGCCTAACACTATCCTGACAAAATTCAGATTTTTTTAACAGGATGGACCTTCTCGCCCGGCAAGTCTATTGATAGAATTTAGCACATAATTAACGTACAGTACGGAAGAATACGTTGGCGTTTGGGTGTGCCAGGATGGAACCGGGGTTCCTGCGCGCGCGGACGCCTGTACGACTTATCATCATGCTACGATTCGGTGGGGGCGGGCTGATGGTGGTGGGACCCCAGCGACTCAACCGGCAGCCAGCACGGCGGGCTGTAGCAGTGATTCCGGCTGCAAAGCGTTAGCATAGGGACTTTGCGCCCGGTTGACTCGGTTTTTACGGCGGGGTATAATGCCGACATTCATGTAAGTCAACGATAAAGCATCGGTCAGTCACCCACTGGTTTCTTGATACCCCGGGTATAGGATATGTAGAGATGGCGCTTAAAGGTAACCTGGCGGACTTCAGCACCACTCAAATTCTCAATTTGATCAATCTGGCAAAAAAAACCGGCATCCTGCACCTGTATGAACCCATCGTGACCGAAGACATGATCACCGATGGCGCAGGGATCAAACGGCCCAAAGTGATTGCCGGTGATGAACGAGCTACTATTGCGTTCCGAGAAGGGCGTCTCGTGCTCGCAGCGATGGGCGATTCTGACGGGCACCTGGCGAATGTCCTGCACAAAGCGGGCAAACTTAACGTGGACCAGGCGCGCGTGATCCGCGAGCGCGGCAGCAAATATTCCGACAAGGCGCTGGCGCTGATGCTGATCAACGCGAACTACGTCACCAAAGCGGACATTGTGCGCAGCATTCGCCAGCATACGCTGGATGTGGTGTTCGACGTGATGACCTGGAAGGAAGAGCCGTTCACCTTCGAGGAAAATATCACGCCGTCACCGGAGCGCATTACCGTGCCGATCGATCTCAAAAACGTGATCATCGAAGGCACGCGCCGCGCGCAAGAAGTCAAACCTCTGGAAGAGGAACTACCCAACCTTGACTTTGCACTGCGCTTCCCGGATACGCCCGGCGACAAGTTCCGGGGCATTCACCTGAGCGTTGAAGAGTGGCGCGTCGTATCGTTTATCAATCCCAAGAATTCTATCCGGCAGATTGCTAAAGCCTGCAACATGACCGATACCGAAATCCGCCGGGTGGTTTATGGGCTGCTGCAAGCCGGGCTGGTCGAGCTGGTCAAATCGTCAGCGATGCAGCAGGTCGCCAAGCAGCAAGCCCCGACCTCGCCGCGCTCGCGCCAGCCTTCTGTGGGGCGCAGCGTGGTTGAGCGTCTGATTGCCAAGATCAAAGAAGCCTGAGTACCTACTTATCCGGTTATCCTGGGGATGCCTGCCGCATGGCAGGTGCGGGAATTATTGAGGAAGAGTGAGACCGACCATGCCCATGCAAACAGTCAAGATGGTCATCACCGGCCCCTTCAGCGCGGGCAAGACCGAATTTATCCGCTCCATCAGTGAGATCGATGTCGTCACCACCGACGAGAGCATCTCAGCCGACTCGGCAGAATATGGGACCAAGCAAGCGACCACGGTAGCAATGGACTTTGGCCGCATCACGGTGGACGATGACCTGGTCCTGTATCTGTTCGGCACGCCCGGCCAGCGGCGCTTTGACTTCATGTGGGAAATCCTGGCCGAAGGGATGCTCGGCTTTGTCGTGATGGTGGACAGCGCCAAGCCGGAAACCTTCCGCGAAGCCAAAAGCATCCTGGAAACCTTCCGGGCCTATGCGCCGACGCCCTACGTGGTGGCAGCCAATAAACAGGACCACCCGGAAGCCTGGGCACCCGATGATCTGCGGATCGCGCTGCGCATTGAAGATAACGTCAAACTGCTGCCATGCATTGCGACCGACAAAGAAAGCGTCAAAAACGTGCTGCTGGAACTGCTCTATTCCATCCTCGAAGAGATGGAAACCTGAGCACGCAGGCATTACCACGACGGCGACGTTTGCACGACAGCGGAGGCGCTTACGCGCACGCTTGCCGCCGGGTCGGGCGCTGGTTTGGGCGCGGTAACGGCGGCTT
>CAZMNL010000676.1:0-2274 GCA_964567525.1 uncultured Anaerolineaceae bacterium | reverse complement strand
GTGGCGATGGCATCTGCGACCTGATCGAGGGTGAGAACGCGACGGTGTGCCCGTCTGACTGCGGGATGCATACCGGCATCCCGATCATCGAGGTGCCGCCGGTGATCGAGCCGGTGGAGATCATCGATCCGGAAACGCCCCGGCTGCACTTCCTGTGGGCGACGAAAGCGTGCGAGTTCGAGCCGTCGGACACGTTCAGCGGGCCGCTGCTGATGCACTGGGGCATCGGGTGTTTTGACAGCTTCGCACACGCCTCCGCGCACCCGTTCCCCGCTGATTACCAGTTGTTGATCGATGACCAACCGGCGGATATGTCTACGCTGCGCCAGAGCGGGCCGCACCTGCACCCGCCGTACTGCCCGGTAGGATGGTCGTTCCAACTTGGCCCGCTGGCGTTCGCGCCAGGGGTGCATACCCTGACGCTGGTCGAGACGGTCACGGACACGTGGACGACGGTCACTGAAGGATATGGCGGGCGCAACGCGGGCGAGCGCGTCGAGATGACGTGTACAATCACGGTGCGGTGAGGGGATTGTGCGGACATCGTCCTGCGCCCGGCGCTAAAGCCGCCGGGCTATATGTCGAAAGCCCCGTAAACGGGGCTGACCCGGAACGGTCGCTGAGACAGGGCCGCGCACGGTGGCGCTACAGCTCCCCGCGCGCGGCCTGTGACGCGCGCGTATCCAGTCCGGCGGCGAGGTCGTCGGGTTCGGCGGCCTTGTTGAGCCACTGCACGCGCCGCGCTTTAGCTATGTTCAAAGTTCGCCTGAATTTATCTGCCGCAGAATTTCATATGCTTGTGTTCGTAGTGTCTTGACAAACTCAGGTGGCGTTTCAGGTTCTTGGTCCCAAACGATTTCGCGTGCTTGAGATGCTTGAAGCAGTTGTTTCCATAGGACTTGGTGTTTCACAGGCTGATCCTCACGAGTGCGCCAATTGTTGCGCTGCCAGAAGTGAATCCATGTGGTAATCCCGCCGTACACATAACTACTGGGGCAAAAGATGCGTATGGAATCGGTAGGCGGAACTTCTTCCAACAAACGCAATACAGCCCAGAGTTCGAGCCGTTGGTGTGTGAGTATTTCAGTATCTTGATATTGTCCAGTGAGTGTTTTAAAACATTGTGGGTTTTGCCCCGATGCGATGCGAATTGCCCAGGCCCCACGAAAGCCGCTTTTGGGAGCGCGCACACGTATCCACCCCTCATGGTCAACCATCCCAGATGAATTGACACGCGAGAAAGAAGAGATTTCCTCCTTAGTATGAGTATGTGCCGCATCAGATGCCAACTTGTCGAGTCCCTGGGCTATAGATTTAGGTTCTGCGCCTTTGGCAACCCATTGCACTTCGCGTGTTTTGGCTGTCTCAATTAGTGCGCGCCATTCTGCCTGATTTTTCACTGGGTCACCTTCACGGTTTTTCCAACCTCGTTTTTCCCAATTGGTAATCCACTGTGTCATACCCTGGTGTAAATAGTGATCTGGGCAATAGACGCGCACTGCCTTGTGTTCTGGTACATTCAATAAGGCCTCGCGGGCCGCAATAAGTTCGAGGCGATTGGAGGTGGTGTTGCTTTCGAGTCCTGTGTGAATGCTATCCCGGTCGGCAGACAAGTCTACAATGCGTACTGCATATCCTCCTTGCCCCCCAGAATTTGGCACTGAAACGCGGAGTGCAATTTCGAAGTCGGGAATCAAATCCACGTCTTTTCCCGCGCTAAGTTCTGGGTGTTCGCGCAGCATAGCGTTGCGCGCGGCGGTCGCCAATTGATCGGCGCGCTCGTTGAATTCGTTCCCTGAATGGCCTTTGACCCACTGCCAATCGATATCATGATCTTGTGTGGCAGCGAGCAAGGCTTGCCATAAGTCGCTATTGGGAATGGGTTGTCCATTTTTTCGGGTCCATCCCCGCAATATCCACCGCTGAACGGATTCTGTAATGCCTCGTCGCAAGTATTCGGAATCGGTATAAAGTGTGATATGGCACGGCTGTTTGAGTGCGCGCAAAGCCTCAATCGCAGCAGTAAGTTCCATGCGAATGTTTGTGGTGGCGGGTTCCGCGCCGCTTAATTCTTTTTCATAGGTTTGCCCGCCGCGTTCTACCATTAACAGTGCGCCCCAACCGCCGGGGCCGGGGTTCGGCTCGCTGCCGCCGTCACTGTAGATCGTGACGTGGGGTTTGTCGTTTGCGGTGTCGGTCATGTGACTATCCTTTGAAAGTAGCTGTAAGCTGTAAGCTGTAAGCTGTAAGCTGTAAGCTGTAAGCTGTAAGCTG
>CAZMNL010000675.1:0-2274 GCA_964567525.1 uncultured Anaerolineaceae bacterium | reverse complement strand
TCCTCGGACTCTTCGGACTCATCCGCGCTGGTGTCGTCTGCTTCAGCGTCTTCAGCGTCTTCAGCGTCGCCTGCGTCCTCAGCGTCCTCGGCACCCTCTTCTTCAGCTTCCGATTCGCTGAACTGAGGGTCCCAGTAGCCGCGCTCTAGCAGGGCCACGCACCAATCGTCGCCATCCTTTTCCATTTCGATCAGGATGCGGCTGTCCAACCGCTCGGTTTCGTTGTCGTTGCGGTTGATGTCGCGCTTATCGCGCACAGCCGCCGCCAGCTCGTACTCCACCTCGGAATCGACGATCACCCTGCCGCTGTCGTTCAGCGTAACGATATCATACGCCCCGGTGATGATAATCTCTTTGGCGTTGTTGCCCTTGCCGAGATCATACTTCAGGTCGATATTACGGATCGCCTGGTTCTCGCCGACCTGCGGCAGATTGGCGACCAGGTCCGCCGTGCTATCCTGGAAGCTATCACAGGCGTATTTCTGGGCTTTTTCGAGATCGCCCTGCAACACGGCTTCGATGTAGTCTTTCGCGGTGTCCTGTGATTCGCTGTCACACGCGGTCAACAGGGTAGGAACCACCAGCATAATCACCAACAGTAAAGCAAGTCTTTTCATCAGGAAACCTTCTCCCCTCTTTCGGCTGTAAGTAGCGCCTTAAAGTGAGCGCGTAAAGAGCGTTTAAAGCGGCATGATGATACTGCTTTGTGCTGTTCGGCGCAATACAAAAGCGCGCGCGAATGCCCCGCGCGCGCAGAATTGTGCAACCTGACCACTAAAATGTATGCCAAAACACACACGCCGCGCGCTGTTTGCGCGGATTCGGGCCGTATTTATCGGGTCGTGTTCACCGCGCCGCGCCTATCGCGCCGCACCTAGCGCGCCGCACCGGGGAAGAACACCGGACAGGACATCGTGAAGGTCGTCCCGCTTTCCGGCAGGGAGATGAAGCTCACTTCGCCGTGCAAATACTGCTCGCCGATCAGCTTCATGCTGTAGGTCCCCAGCCCGCGCCCTGCGCCTTTGGTCGTGAACGAGCGTTGGAAGACCTGCAACTGCACCCGGCGCGGCATCATTTTGGGGTTGTGAACCGTGAAATGCACCCGGTCGCTGCCGGTCTCGCAGTCAATCGTCACCGTCTCGCCCGGCGCGCAGGCTTCCAGCGCGTTCTTGACCATGTTGCCCAGCACCCGTTCGAGCAGCAGCGGATCGCTTTCGAAGGGCACATCGTGCGCGCCGGGCGCGATCACCAGTGTGCGGTCGCGGGCGACATCATGCGCGCAGTAAAATGCCGCCACACGCTGCAAGACATGCGTGCTGCGCAGATGCACCGGGTTGGCGCGCAGGTGGCCGCGCTCCGCCGCCACGAGATCGCGCTGCACCTTGATCTCGTCCACCAGCCGCGCGGAAGTCTCGACCAGGATATGCCGGATACGCTCGGTTTCGTGCAAATCCCCGGCGGGGTCGAGCAGTTCGGCATAGCCCTGCACCACGCCCGCCAGGTTCAGCACGTCGTGAAAGAAGATGCTTTCCAGGGCCTCGCGGCGTTTTTTGTGGCTGATGTCTTCGACCGCGAAGATCGAAAACCGCTCGCCGTCGATTTCCAGCGGGTTCGCCCAGATGTGCAGGTCGAGCGCGCTGCCCTTCTTCTGAATGATGCGGCATTCCTGCATCGCGCGCTGGCCGTCAAGACTGGTCAGGATCGCGTTGGCCGCGCCGCACGTCCGGCAGAACTCGGTCGTGCCACAGCCACCCGGCTCGGCGTCGGCGTGTATACAGTCCAGCACTTCGCCAGGCCGCTGGCCCATGACCTGTGCGGGCGTGATTTGCAGCGCGTCAAATAATACCTGGTTGGCGTAAACAATCTGGCGCTGGGCGTTGAGCACCAACAGGATATTGGGCACGGTGTTGAGCAGGTCCCAGAAGTTCGCCAGCTTGCTAATCCTGGCGACCTGGGCGGCGAATTCGTGCGGGGTAGCGCGCTCGGCAGGTGCAAACGCAGTAGCAAGCGGTGTAGGGTTCGGCTGCGAAGAGGGTGCAATGGTCATTGAGGCAGGCATCCAAAAACTACATTGGCAGAGTGTCACTATTATATGTCGTAAATCGCACACGGCCAAATACTTCAAAACCCGCTGTAGCGCATCCGGCGGTTTGCCCCCCCACCCCGCTGCATCACCGGGCGCTTGCGTCGCGGGGTAGCCTGCGCTACAGTTCCGATCAGCCAGGTGCAGCGCGGCGCTGTCGTTGCACAGCGCCAGCTCGCATCGCTCGATCA
>CAZMNL010000674.1:0-2281 GCA_964567525.1 uncultured Anaerolineaceae bacterium | reverse complement strand
CGCGTTTTACGCTGCCCCGGTGCTGATCGTGCTGCTCTGGCGCGGGCGGGACGTGCTGCGCCGTAATGCCGCCTGGATCGCGCTGGCGTTTTTCGCGGGCAGCGCGCCGTTCTGGGCGTACAACCTGCAACATGATTGGGCCACGTTCGATTACCTGCTCGGCGGTCAGGGCGATACCTGGGCCAATGCGCGGAGCGTGCTGGACCACCTGAACTACGATCTCGCGCCGCGCCTGGTCAGCGGCGATCCGGCGTGGCACCTGCTAAGCTGGCCCGCGATCTGGTGGCTGCAAATTGTGTACGAGGGGGGCTTGATCGTACTGATCGTCGCCGCATGGCGCGCAGAACACCAACGCCCCGCGCGGGCGCTGCTGGCGCTGTTCGCGGCGCTGCTGCCTGTGATCTACGTCGCCAGCGGCTACGGCAATCACGCGCTGAACGTATTCGGCTTCGACGCCACCGGGCGCTATGTGCTGGTGATTCACAGCGTCCTGCCGGTCGGCACGGCGGTGCTGGTCGTGACGCTAGCCCACCGCCGCACGATCTTACGCTGGCCCGCCGCTGCGATCCTCACCAGCGTGATCGCTCTCAACCTGCTGGGCACGCTGCGCGCCGACCCGGTACAGGTGTTCGTATCGCCCTACTATACCCGCCAGCCCGCCACGAACGACCCGCTGATCGACTTTCTGGACGCGCACGACATCCGGCATGTGTGGACCGATGTCGGGATAGCGCACGTGCTGATGTTCGAAACCGGCGAGCGCATCCTGGCAGCGGACTGGTACGATATCTACGGCGCAAAGGGGATTCTGCGCTTCCCGGACGTGCCCGAACAGATCATGCAGGCGGAGCGGGTCGCGTTTGTGGAAGTGGTGCTGCTGAGCCAAACCGATACACGCTTTGAACAGGCGTTCAGAGATGCGAGCATCCCCCATAACGTTTACCACATCACGCCCGATCTGCTCGTGATCATCCCACAGAGCGCCATCGATCCCGCCCTGGTCGGCGACGGCCTGGGCTACCAGTTTTAAGGCGACGCCACCAACGGCACGCCGCTGATATCCCCTTCCGGTGTGACCAATTCTGCAAATACCCACGCCGAACCGCCGCGATAAACAATGGCCCACCAACTCGCGTCAGTGTTGCGCCCGATAATCTCAATGCGGTCGCCTCTTTGCAGCGTGCCCACCGAGGGATACGCCGTGCCCGGTCCCTGCCGGATGTTGAGTTCCGATACTGATACAACCGCCACCGGACCGGATAAAATACCCATGTCGATCTGCGGCAGCGCATCATCGCCGGTGCTGTTTGCTGTCGTTGGAGTCACAACCGGGCTGGGGGCAGGTATGCGTGCTACCGGGGGCGGAACCACCGTAATCACGATATCGACCAACCCCAGAGACAAACCATCCACGCGGAAGACTTCCGCCGTCATAACGTGTTTGGACTGTCCCGCCGCCGTCCAGGTAGCGCGCGCGGTGAGCGTCTGCTGCCCCTGCCCTGACGGCGCATCCACGCGCGCCACTGGAACATCATCCACGCGGAATTCGAACGCCGCCGCGCGTCCCTGGGCATCTTGCGCCAGGGCGTGCAGTTCAACGACTGCACCCTCAGCAAAAACGCTGTTATTCACCGGGGCCAGCAGCAGCACCAGCGGAATCGTGTTGGGATCACGGGGACTGCTTTGGCGGGTGCTGCCCAGCGAACACGCCGTCACAACCAGACTCAGCACACTGGCAACTATCAGCACACGCAGCCATACATGGCGACCGGACATGGTTTATCGCTCCACAAACATAAACGCCCGATTGACGACATGCTTTACAAATTCACGGACCGTTATGCTAAGAGTCGACTCGGTGCGCCGCGAATAGTCCCGCGCAGCGAATCTTGAGCGCAGGTTGAGAATCTTCAACCCAATCCTAACACACAACGCCGCCCGATTGCGCTACAATACGACTCGTATTGTCAGCACAGTTTCCGCAGGAGATGTCTGTGCCTGAACTGCCAGAGCAACCCATTCCCGTCCATCCAACACCCGATCACGCGAGGCAGCCCGCCGCCACACCACACGACTACCAGATTATTCGCAAGGGAAGCTTTTATAACATCACCGGCCCGCACGGGCGCATCTTCAAAAACAACAAAAGCGCCAGCGTAGCAGGACCTCGCTGGGAAGAACTGACACACACGCCCTGGCCCCACAAAAGCTCTGCCTATGAGTCCGGTCTGCGGCTGTGGGAACTCGGCCTGATCCCGCGCGAACACACCGGGCGCACGAC
>CAZMNL010000673.1:0-2291 GCA_964567525.1 uncultured Anaerolineaceae bacterium | reverse complement strand
ATCCCGTTCCCGGTGGATATCACGCTGGACGGCGACCTGTCCGACTGGGCCGGGATTCCCGCCCATACCGTTGATTGGGGGCCGAATCCCTCTTACGTGCCGGCGGAAAACGGGTCGTTCACCTTCGCGCTGGCGGCGGACGCTGAACAGCTTTATCTCTACATGACCATGCCCGACCAGAACATCATCGCCGGGCAGCACGGCACCGAATTCTGGAACGAGGATTCGCTGGAATTCTTCGTCAACCTGACCGGCAACTTCTGGCCGCGCGGCTACGCGGACGGGATCGCGCAGGTGAACATCAACGCCGCCGATATCGGCAATGCCAATCCCGCTGGGCTGACACTTACCGGCGTGCGTGCCGGGACGCTGGGCGTGCAGGGTTTTGTATTCGAAACCGAGGATGGTTGGGGCTTCGAGGCTGCGATCCCGCTGGGCGACTGGCTCACACCCGCGCACGGCGCAGAGATCGGTTTCCAGGCGCAGGCCAACGGCGCGGCGATTGCCGACCGTAACGTGCTGCTAAGCTGGTCCAAAGCGGACGCCAACAACGGTTCCTGGCAGAATCCGAGCCTGTTCGGGCGGGCGCTGTTCTTCGAAGTCGGCCAGACCGACATCCCACAGCCGTCCGAACCACCGGAAGGTCCCGAACTCGTCGATTGGACAACCCTGGACTGGGGCGCGTTGGTCGCGGCCAGTTGGCAAGGTTACAAGGAAAACTACATCTTCTGCGGCGCGGCCTGCGGCGATAACATGGGGCTGGTCTTCGATCCCAACATGGGCTACCAGGCGGTGAGCGAGGGGGTTGGCTACGGGCTGCTGATGGCCGTGATGATGGATGACCAGGCCACCTTCGATACCGTCTACAACGCGGCGCACGCCGTGATGCTGGACGACGTAACCGGGTTGTTCCACTGGCGCGCGGATAATACTGGCGCGCTCACCGGGAACGGCTCCGCCACCGACGCCGAACTCGATATCGCTGTTGCGCTGATCTTCGCGCAAACGCTGGTCGATGAGGGTACATGGGATCAGCACGTTGAACGGCCCTACGGCCCGCGCGCCCAGGACCTGCTCGACTCGATCTATCTCTACGAAGTCTACGACGGCCAATACCTGACTCCCGGCGATGAATGGGGCGGCAGCGGGCAGGCGATCATGAACCTGTCGTACTTCACGCCCGCGTGGTTCCGCATCTTCGATGCTTTCGAAGGCGGCGAGCGCTGGCTCCCGCTCATTCGGCAGGGCTACCGCTCGCTGTTTAGCGTGCGCAACGGTGGGCGGCTGGGGCTGGCCCCGGACTGGTCCACCGCCGACGGACAGCCCGCGTTTGAATACTGTGACGCCGAGGGCCGCCCGCGCGACGCCTGCCGCTTCGAGATGTACTACGACGCGATCCGCGTGCCCTGGCGTATCGGGCTGGACTGCCTGTGGTTCGGCGACTCCCGCGCGTGTGAGTGGTCGCAGCGCAGCGCGGCGTTCCTCAACAGCATTGAGGACCCTAACGCCTTCGCCGTGATGTACGACATGGACGGCAGCCCGATTGTGGGCTACCAGAACGAACTAATGGCCGGGATGTGGGTCGTCGCGGCGCTGGCTTCCGGCGACACCGATCTACAGCTTGAACTGGGCGATATCCTGTATGGCTACGCCAGCAGCGTGCTGGACCAAGGCTACTGGGGCGGTTCGCCGCAGTACTACTTCAACCAGAGTCTCGCATGGTTTGGCGCGTCGCTGCTTTCCGGCGATTTCCGGAATCTTTACCCGATGGAACAACCAGCGGAATAATACCGCCTGTTCGGTTACAATTGAACGCACTTGCCAGGGGCAATCGTTTACGCATTGCCCCTGAACTTTGTCCTGACTCCACGTCCGTGAGGACGCTCAACAAGGTGAATACTACATGTCTGAACTTCAATTCCCGTCAAACTTTCTGTGGGGCACGGCGACCGCTTCCTACCAGATCGAAGGGGCCGCCCACGCCGACGGACGCAGCGAATCGATCTGGGACCGGTTCTCGCACACGCCCGGTAAAGTGCTGAACGGCGATACCGGCGATGTCGCCTGCGATCACTATCACCGCTATGCGGAAGATATCGCCCTGATGCGTGAGATCGGCGTAAAGACGTACCGCTTTTCGGTAGCGTGGCCGCGCATCCTGCCGGGCGGTGACGGCGCGGTGAACGAACCCGGCCTGGACTTCTACGACCGGCTGGTTGATGGTCTGCTGGCCGCCGGGATCGCGCCGTGCGCTACGTTGTACCACTGGGACCTGCCGCAGACGCTGCAAG
>CAZMNL010000672.1:0-2292 GCA_964567525.1 uncultured Anaerolineaceae bacterium | reverse complement strand
ACGAACGCTGGACCCATTCGAGCCACAAAGCGGTAGCCTCCTGCAACGACTGCCACACCCCCCATGATTTTGTCGCTAAGTGGGCGGTCAAGGCATTGAACGGCTACCGCCACAGCTACGCCTTTACGACGGGCGACTTTAAAGAACCGATTGAGATTACGTCCTTTAATGCCGATATCGTGCAGGAAAACTGTATCCACTGTCATGAAACCGTCACCAGCATGATCGTCACCGATCACGATGGTGAGGCCCTGCGCTGCGTGGCGTGTCACGGCAATGTCGGGCACGGCATCCGCTAGCGGCACACATCACGGAGGAATTTTGATGAGTAGACTCTTTTCTCGCCAGACATTGTTATACGTGGTTATTTTTGTCGGCGCGGTGATCCTGGGGATCGGCGTGGCGCTGCTGCTGGTCAACATCACCGACCGCAAGCAGGAAGCCGCTACCGTGCTGCGCGTCGTGGATATCGCGCCCGATGAGCTGGACCCGGAAGTCTGGGGTAAAAACTTCCCGATGCAGTATGACCGGTTTGTTAAAACGGAAGAAAACTACGGCGAAACAAAATACGGCGGGTCCGAGCCGTACAGCAAGCTCGAAAAATACCCGGCCATGGTGCGCCTGTGGGCCGGGTATGCCTTCAGCATTGACCACAACGAAGAGCGCGGCCACTACTACGCCCAGATCGACCAGCAGAACACCGAGCGCGTGAAGGTCGTCGAACAGCCCGGCGCGTGCGTCAACTGCCACGCCGGAGAAGTGCCCTACCTGATCGAGGAAATGGGCTGGGCGGAGTTCAACAGCACGCCCTATAACGACCTGGTGGACCACCTGACCATCGGCTCGACCTGCGGCGACTGCCACGATCCCGAAACGATGGACCTGCGCATCACGCGCCCGGCGTTCATCAACGCGATGGAAGCGCGCGGGGTTGACCTGGAACAGGCCACGCGCCAGGAAATGCGCACCTATGTCTGCGCGCAGTGCCACGTGGAATACTACTTCGCCGGGGAAAACAAAATCCTGACCTTCCCCTGGAGATACGGACACACCATCGACGCCATCGAACAGTTCTACAACGAGATCGAATTTGTGGACTGGACGCACGGCGAAACCGGCGCGCCGATGATCAAGATTCAGCATCCGGAGTTCGAACTGTGGACGACGGGCATTCACGCGCGCTCGAACGTGGCCTGCGCGGACTGCCACATGCCGTATACGCGGGTGGGCGGTGTCAAGATTTCCGATCACTGGCTGCGCAGCCCGCTAACGAACGTCAACGCCTCGTGCGGGACGTGCCACAACTGGCCCGAAGAGGAACTCGAAGACCGCATCCTGACCATTCAGGATACCACCGCCGGGCTGCTGCGGCGCAGTGAAAACGCGCTGCTCTCGTCGGCGGACGCGATCATCGAAGCGAAAGACATGGGGCTGACCGACGAAGAGCTAAACGACGCCTACCAGCTTCAGCGCTCCGCACAGATGCGCTGGGACTTCATCTCGTCGGAGAACAGCACCGGGTTCCACAGCCCGCAGGAAGCCGCCCGCGTGCTGGCCGAGTCGATTGATATGGCGCGGCAGGCGGAACTGTCCGCCCGTGCCGCCATGATCGAAAAAGACAGCGCCCAGGTGCGCCACTAGTACACAGCGGCGGAAATACGCCGGCGGTTTTTGTAGGGGTGGGTTTCATGCCGTTTAACAAAACAGTCCGGTTACGATAGGGTTTGCCAATCGGCCCCTATCCCGCGTGACCTGCGGTCACGATCTGGAGAAAGGGGGCTTTCCGGCGGTTGTTCGCGGCGTCTTCCCCCCTCTCTAGCTCGGCTGGAGAGGGGGGATCAAGGGGGGTGAGGCCTGTTTTGCGCACACTATTGTGAGCGGATCAAAACGTTAAAGAGCATCAAACTCGCTCCTACAACCGGTGCAGAACTCCTGCCAGAGTGTACTACCCCCCCCCGGCCCGACGGTCAAACCGTTGGGCGGGACTGCTTGTATCGACCTGTGACCATTACAAAGGAACACCAACCGATGACGACACCGAACCCCACCACACCCGAAACCCCGCACTGCTTCGTGTGCCAGCAGACCGCCGACGCCGTCCCGCTGATTCAAATCCTCTACCGGGGCGCGGCGCGGCACATCTGCCCGCAGCACTTGCCGGTGCTGATCCACAACCCGCAGCAGCTCGCCAACGTGCTGCCCGGCGCGGAATCCCTGCCCGGCGCGGATTCGCATTAAGTAGGCGTGCAAAAATGAGTCCGCGTTTTCGAAAGTTCCTAAAGCAACATGAGT
>CAZMNL010000671.1:0-2293 GCA_964567525.1 uncultured Anaerolineaceae bacterium | reverse complement strand
CGAGATCGCCATCGCCGTCGACATCGCCGAGAGCGATCGACTCTGTGGCGTCCGTAGCGGATGGTAAGGCGCGGGCGGTTTGGTTTACGAAGCGGCCGTAGCTGTCATTGGTAAACAGTGAGTTCTGCCCGGATACTCCCGGCGCGGGCCGGTTTCCCAGGGTGACGTCAAAGTCGTGGCGGCGCGGTATCGATGTGACGTGACCGGGTGTGGTGTAGCGGGCCAGAGTGCGCGAGGCATGGCACTGGGAACAACGAGTCGCTGCTGGCGCAACGAAAAATGCTGACACAAGCCGCACAGTTAGCGCCTGCGACCAGCGCAGGTACGGATTGTGGCTCTCTATGACGCTTGTTCGTCAGGCGGCGGCAGCCGTCTTCGCCTTCGGGCGAGCACAGAGTCGGCCGAAGGCGCGCCGGCTGTCGTGGCAGCACCTTCGGATGGCGCTGGCGATGTTCTTCTCGCCGTTCAGTCGGTGGATGGCGATCGCGATGTTCCGAAGGCTGGCCATCACGCGCGGCCCCGATCCCGTCCGGACCCGTGACAGGTCCTCGGCATAGGAGACATCGCGGACGTAGTGCAACGAGTTCTCGATGGACCAGTGGCCACGCAGCAGTCCCGCAAGCTGCGCGGCCGAAGCTTGTTTGCGGGAAAGGCTTGTGATCGCGAAGGAGATCTCGGGTCGGCCCATGGGTTCGCCCGAGAGGGTGAAGCGTTCACGGATGACCATCATGATCTGGCGCACCGCCGGGAAGCCCGGTAGTAGCGACTTCCTGGCGACGGTTTTCACCCGGAGCGTTCGCACCTCGATCCGACCGTGGCCGCGGTCTTCGGTGACGCAGCTCGGTTCGCGCGGCCACCGTGCGTCGACCACGGCTGCGGCAAGCGAGGGCTGGTTGTCCTTCACAACCATGATGTAGTGGCCGTTTTTTTTACCACCATATCGGCCGTCGACACTTGGGTGTGCATCGCGTCCATAGTCACCGTCACGCCATCGAGTTCCATCTCCTCGATCAGATCTTGCGCGGCGGGAATCTCGTTGCTCTTGTCGGTCACCTGCTGCTGCGCGACCACCACGCCCTCGCGGTGCGTGAAGGCGGCAACGAGGTGCACGCGCTGTTCGCTGCCGGTGCCGTGACTGCCGCGGAGGCTCTTGCCGTCGATGGCGATGGCATTGCCGGGGAGTTCCACGCCCTGTTCGCATGCCCAACGCGCGAACACTCGATCGACAGCTTCGCCGTCCACTGACTTGAGAAGCCGTCGCAGCGTCGGTTCGCTGGGTCTGCGGCAACGGCCGCTCTTCGAATCGCGGGTGCAGCCCAATGCGCGCATAAGATCCTCAGGCACGTCTTGGACCCACTCCGCGAGCCCCGCGTAGCTCTTTTGCCCAGCGAGGACGCCGGCGATCACGAGGACGAGCAGCCCAGCGACCTGCCGGTACGAGCGGCCGCGCGTCTTGCGTGGATCAGGAATGCGCAGTAGCGCCTCATACAGGCTGCCCGGGCCGACCAACCGCAACGATAACGAGTCCATTCCTTGCTCCTTGCCACCCCATTCAGGATGTGGCGCCGAATCGCAGAGCAGTTGTTGCACGTGGCGCTGGAGAGGTTTGACGAGGACGAGCTTGCGGATGCCATGCTCGTAGTAGGTGCCGGCGCTGCGGCCGAAGCCCTTCGTCTCGCCCAAGAGCGTCCATCCAGCCGCGCGATAGCACGTGCCCGCGAAACGCCCGCCGTCCACGAAGGTCTCCGCCAGCAGCAGCGGGTGCCCGAACACCGCCTGCCAGTCCGCTGACAAGCGTCGGCAACTCAGCGCCAACACCCGCGACGCCAAGTGCGGTTGCCGCGCTCCCGCCAGCACCAGGAAACGGGAGTTGTTGGCGATCAAACGTAGCCGCTGCCACTGCAGCCGCTCAGGCCAGCCAACCCACTTGTCTCGCGGACCGCACTTCAACGCCGCCGTGCTCCAGCCCAGCAACGCCAGCCACCGCTCCCCCTCCACCGCAACGTACCGCAGCGCTTCACCCACCAGCACCGCGCTGTGCAGATAGTGCTGCTCCTTCAGCAGGCGATCGAACGTGGGCCGCTCCGCCACCCGGATCGGCCGGACCACCACCCGCCGCAGGTCAACCGCTCTGTCAACCACGTCATCGAGCAGATCAGACCGTCAGGACGAAAGCCAGCGGAATCGACAACTTCCGGCGCGCGCACCGGTTGCGGGGCCTACGACAGGGCCCTGGGGATGCGGGCGGTTCCAGAAACGGGAGAGTGCGACAAACGTGGATTTAGAAACGCCC
>CAZMNL010000670.1:0-2293 GCA_964567525.1 uncultured Anaerolineaceae bacterium | reverse complement strand
CACATGCGCTACCGTATACAACAGACTGTTGTGATGCGATAGGTAGAGGTAGCGAACCATGATTCCCTTCATGCAACCAACCCTCCGGCGGCTGCGCCCGGTGGTGCTGATCCTGACCGCGAGCGTGCTGCTGCTCGGCGCGCTGCCCGCCCCGGTCCAGGCCCAGGACGGCACAGGTATCCCGGCATCCTTCCGGCTCAACGGGCTGCGACACCATTACCAGACGTGGAACAATTGCAGCGGCGCGAACCTGACGATGGCGCTCTCGTACTTCGGGTGGGACTTCGATCAGGACCTGGCGCGGGCGTGGCTCAAGCCCAACGTGGAAGACAAAAACGTTTCGCCCGGCGAGATGGCGATGTATGTCAACGAGGGCCAGAGCAACCTGCCCAACGTGCGCGCGATCTGGCGCTACGGCGGCACGCTGGAACTGGTCAAGGCGTTGATCGCTAACGGCTTCCCGGTGATCGCCGAAAGCGGCTACAACGTGGATGATCTCGGATGGATGGGGCACTACGAAACCGTCGTCGCTTACAATGACGACCAGCAAACGCTGTGGGTTTATGACAGCTACCTGGGGCTGGGCGAGGGCTACGGCGTCGCGCACAGCTACGCGGAGTTTGACTCCTGGTGGCGGCACTTCAACCGCGCGTTCGTCGTGCTGTTCGACGTGAGCCGCGAAGCCGAACTGCGCGCCATCCTGGGCAGCCACGCGGACCCCATTGCTGCCGCACAGCACGCGTTCAACGTCGCGCAGGAAGAGGCGCACACCATTGACGACGGCTGGGCGTGGTACAACATGGGCACGTCACTGGTCCGGCAGGGCAACTTTTACGACGCGGCAACCGCCTTTGACGAGGCTTTCCGGCGCGGGATGCCCTACCGCACGACGTGGTACCGCTTCGGTCCCTTCGAGGCGTATTACCGCGTGGGACGCTACGACGACGTGCTGACGCTGGTCGCCAACACCGAGGCCACCACCGTCTATGTCGAGGAACTCTACTACTGGCGTGGGATGGTCTACGCCGCGCGCGGCCAGACCGACCTGGCGATCAACGAGTTCAACCACGCGCTGAGCTTCAACCGCAACTACACCGAGGCACAGGCGCAGAAAACCGCCGTCGAAACCGGTGCGTTCGTCGCGCCGAGCGCGTAGTGAACACGCCGAAATGGGTATTCTGCGCTCATCGCCGCCCGCCTGCCCCTGCAAGAGGCAGGCTATACCTCGCAAGCACCGTAAACGGCGCTGGCAGCGGCGAGCGTCTTTCCTGCTGGTGGGTTTGCTGTCACTATTCGTAGGCTTACCTGCGCTCCACGCCCAGCCCGGCGACCCGCTGCCCCCATCGGCGCGAATCACCGGGCTGCGGCACGAGTACCAGACGTGGTGCAACTGCGGCCCGGTCAACCTGACGATGGTGCTGTCTTACTACGGCTGGACCTACGACCAGCAGACCGCCGCCGCGTGGCTCAAGCCCACCGTCGAGGATAAAAACGTCTCCCCCTGGGAACTGGTCGCCTATGTCGAGCAGCAGTCCGTGCTGCCGGACCTGCGCGCGCTGTGGCGTCCCGGTGGCGACCTGCCCACGCTCAAGGCGCTGATCGCGGCAGGCTTCCCCGTGATCGTCGAGAGCGGGTTCCAGCCGGACGGTCACGAGTGGATGGGCCACTATATCACGCTGGTAGCGTATGATGACGCGCTGGCGACGGTGTGGAGCTACGACAGCTACAACGGCATCGGCACGGGCTACGGCGAGGAAACCGGCTACGCGCAGTTTGACGACTGGTGGCGGCACTTCAACCGTACATTCGTGATCGTCTACCCCGCCGCGCGCGAGTCCGAGGTGCGGCGCATTCTCGGCCCGCTGGACGATCCCGCCGCCGCACACCGCATCGCCTACGACACCGCGCGCGCCGAATCCGCGCAGAACCCCGGCGACGCCTGGGGGCACTTCAACGCGGGAACGTCGGCGGTCGCGCTGGGGGACTACGCCGCCGCCGCGCGCCACTATGACCGCGCGTTTGAGATCGGGCTGCCGTTCCGCATGATGTGGTACCAGTTCGGACCGTTTGCGGCGTACTACCACACCGGGCGCTACTTCGACCTGCTCGCGCTGGCGGACGCGGTGGGCGCGCTGACCACCGAGATCGAGGAAACGATGGTCTGGTGCGGGCTGGCGTATGCCGCGCTCGGACGCCCCGACGACGCGCTCCGGCAGATGCAGCGCGCGCGGGCCTGGAACCCGAACAGCGCGTTCGCGCGCACGTCCTACGACCTGATCGCCAACGGCACCTT
>CAZMNL010000669.1:0-2296 GCA_964567525.1 uncultured Anaerolineaceae bacterium | reverse complement strand
GCGCTGGGCGGCGGTTGCGAGCTGGCGCTGGCCTGTGACATGATCATCGCGTCTGAGAGCGCTGTTTTCGGGCAGCCGGAGATCAATCTCGGCGTGATCCCTGGTGCGGGCGGCACACAGCGCCTGACGCGCACCATCGGCAAGGCGCTGGCGATGGAAATGGTGCTCAATGACCGCCGCCTGAGCGCCGAGGAAGCCGCGCGTTTTGGGCTGGTGAACCGCGTGGTTCCGGTCGAGGTAGTGGTCGATGAAGCGGTAAAACTCGCCAGCGAGATCGCCGCGCGCGCACCGGTCGCGGTCCGGTTGGCGAAGGACGCGGTCAACATGGCGCTGGAAACATCGCTGGCGTCCGGACTGGCATATGAGCGCAATCACTTTTACGCGCTGTTCGCCACTGAAGATCAGAAAGAGGGCATGGCCGCCTTTCTGGAAAAGCGCAAACCGGACTGGCAGGGACGTTAGGCCGATCCACAGAAATAATTCGTCCGTTTGGTGTCTCCCTACAGCCGCTTTTTAAGGTCCCCTTCCCTGAGGGAAGGGGTAGGGGATGAGGTATTTATTTTTATGGCGAAGACTTAGGACACAGCGCCGTTTTTTTGAAATAGTCCCGGAACTGATTAAAATGGGTAGCAGTGTAGCTTAAGGAAACGGCAATGCTGGCCGAATTTTCGACCGTCACGCTGCTCTATACAGCGAACATCAAAGGAAATCTACACCTGCTGCCCCGCCTATTCACACTCATTCAACAACAGCACCGCGCGGCAAAGGGGCCGGTTTTTCTGTTTGATGTGGGTGATACCTGCGCGCGTGAGTCGTGGGTCTGTCAGGCAACGCACGGGCGCGCGCCGTTTCTGGTGCTGGACAGCATGGGCTACGACGGCGCGATCATCGGTGGCGGCGAAGAAGTACCCATACCTCCCTCGGCCCTGCGGCAGCTTGCGGGTGATATGCTGATGAAAGCGATTATCTGGGACCGCGCCAAACCAGTGACCAGGCACGGAATCACGCTGACCGTCGCACCGGGTCGCGCCGAAGTGCCAGATGACGCTGGCCCGGTGATACGTGTGGACCGAACCTCATCTGCACTGCCCACGCCCGGCGACTCCCCGCCTGTGCTGCGGGACGTAACACAGGGCGCTATTGTCGCAATCACGATGACGTGGCCGGCGTGGACGGTCGCCGCTGCACAGGTATTCACCATCTCGGAACGCACACCGGTTGATCCAACAATTGCAGCAGTCGTCGAGCTGGTAGAAAGCGAAGCGCGTCACACCTTGCACGGACAGGGGGAAGCCTGATGAATCAAAGTGAACTGGTCCAAAAACTGGATAGTTTCTTTAATATCCACGAATTTGACGAAAGCGAACTGTGGGCCAAGATCATCCCATCTGCTGACATAGCAGTGTATGAACGCTTCGTGAAACCTGAATTTATATCGCGCGGCTGGAACGGGGTGCTGCTGGACAGCGCCAATGACATTGACCGCGTCTACCTGATCGTATTCCCCAGTCAGGATGTGCTAGACACGATCCTGGCGCTGGAACTGGAGCGCGAAGCGCCCGGCGCGTTGATCTTCGCGCACCACCCCGCAGACTTCATCGAAAGTGGTCAGGGTTTCGCCGGCATCCGTGAGGAACAGCTCGAAGACCTGCGCGAACACAATATCAGCTACTACTGCTGCCACGCCCCGCTGGACTGCCATCCTGAAATCAGTACTGTTGTCGCTTTAGCGAAGGCGCTCAAAGTCCACGACAGCGAACCATTTGCCGATGAACGCGGTTATACCGAGGGTATACACGGCTACGTGCGCGAAACCGAATTTGGCGAATTCGCCGCTCGCCTCGCAGAAGTCACAGAACTGCCACACATCCGCTACAATCAACTGAGGTTCAACGGCCAGCCGGTACACCACATCGCCGTGCTGCCGGGCGGAGGCGACAGCCCGGAACAACTCGCGCGGGTGCGCGATGTGGGCTGCGACACCTATATTACCGGGCAGTGGTGGTTGATCGGGGACTACGAATTCGCCCGGCAGCAGCGCGCCACCATGCGCGAGATCATCCCACAGATGCCCATGAATATGCTGGGAACCTCGCACTATGCCAGCGAAATGGTCGTCATGCGCGATCAAATGCCGACGTGGTTCCGCAATGCTGGCATTGAGGCCCGCTTCGTCAAACAAACGGACCCCTGGCGCTAATCACCAGCAGACACCACGACACAAAATAGGCGCGCCCGGTGCAGTTAGGCTACGCCAAGAAAATAATTACCCCATCCCCCACAACCCCTTCCCTCA
>CAZMNL010000668.1:0-2298 GCA_964567525.1 uncultured Anaerolineaceae bacterium | reverse complement strand
CGGTACCAGTGAGCGGCGCGCACCACCGGTCGGGGCTGTTTGCGATTGCCCAAAGCGATCCAGTCCAACGCCGCCAGGCAGATCGCTACTTTCAACGCCTGGACGTGCAGCCGCCCGTACACCGTGCGCAGGCGATCATCCAGGGGGGAATTCGGCGCGGTCATCTGGCGCAGGACACGCTCGTAGGCGTGCAGAGGTTCCCAGATGTCGGTGGCTGAGAGCGACCACGACTCGATGTCAGGGGTATCTCCAATTGCAGCGGGTTCCGGCGGTGAGGGCAGCGCTTCATGCAGCTGACGCAGTTGGCGCACCACCTGCTCCGGCAGCGTGGTTTCGGTCGCGGCTGGACGTTCGGCGTAGTCCGGTTCCGGCGTTAACAGCACAAAACGAGCCAGCGTTCCATTGAACCAATCCCCTTGGCTAAGTGAGACCGACAGTTCTGCCGGAGTACCCGCCCCCAGAATGGACAACGCCGCGTCACGAATGACGACCAGTCCCCGGTTATTCGTATTGGAATCGAGATAATCCGGGCAGTCGTAAAGCTGCATGATCAGTTCCTTCAAACCGGCCATGTAGTCGCGGCCCATTGACTTGAACAGCGCCGACAACTCATCGCGCAGAATGCCACGCTGCGCCGCGTAGCGATTGCCTTTGGTCAGGCGGTCGCGGTCACGCGCGGGAATATCCTCGAAGTTGGGCGGCAGCACGCCACCCAACATGCTCATGAAGGCTTCCGGTGATCCCGGTTGGGGTAAGATCAGGTGCGGCATGGCTGCGCGGGCGACGTTGTTGGCCAGATTGAGTCCGGCGGATTTGCGGTAGTAGGTAGACACGGCCACCAGCATAATATAGAGGTTGGGATAGACTTTCTGGCCCCAGGGCGTATGGATGTACAACCGGCGGCCAATCGCCAGCGCCGCCAACCACAGCCCTGCCCCTTCGTGAAACCGCAAGGGTGTTTCATTAGCGGCGCTGCTGGCCCAGGTCAGATACTCATCCAACCACTGCCCTACTTCGGTGGCTTCCTCTTGTTGCCCGGCATTCAGTTGCGCAGACGCAGGCAGTTCTGGCACCGTGTCCACTTCCACCGACCGCAGTTTCGCCATCGGCGGCGGACTGTTGGGGTCTACCGCCAGCACCGCGTGCAAAGCTTCGGCTCCCAACACCCGGCGCATGATCTGCATCTCGTCGGGTTGGTTCAGATCGAGGTTGGTCAGCAGTAGTTCCGTAACCGGACTGATGGGCAGTCCGGCCCAGGGCCGCCCCACGAAAGCACGCGCCAGCACATAGATATCGCCATCTGACAGGCGGCTGACAGCGCTCATAATTCCCACCTCCCTTTCGTCTCATTCGTTGTGTTTTGACCCATCTAAAAGAATTCCTCTCACTCGCATATTCGACTCTTAGCGTAACAGAAAAAGATGGGCATCATAAGCGGGAAAATGGGACATTTGAGGGGGGAATTTGGGACATTGACATGACGCTGGAAGACATGACGTGTCGCTCGCGGACAGAGGTCTGTCCATTTGAGACAATTCAATACCACTCAATCTATTTCTATCATCAAAATTAAAAGATTATATTTCAACAAACCTCAAATAAACCGTTTTGTTACCAGAATTGCATTGTGATTCCAGGTCAGATTTGAGATAATACTTTAATTGAAAGCGAACATACGTTCCAAAAACGGTTCAGCAGAGAAAGGGGTCAACATTGGTGGGAATCAACGCTGCGATAGTTGATGAACATGAATTAACTCGTATTGCGATTGAGGAAATTCTCAATCGCGCCTCTGATATCGACTTTGCAGGTGGATTTGTGGATGTGGGGACATTCTTAGCGGTTGATCTGGCAGTGGATGTCTTGCTGCTGGGGTGCAACCTGAACCAACCTGATCTCGCCGCGCTGATGGAGCGTCTGAAACAGGCGTATCCTGATGTGCGGGTGATTATGCTCGGACGACAGTGGAGTGAAGCCGGCATCCGTGCGGTGCTTGACTGTGGCGCTGACGGGGTGGTGGATCGGGATGAAGCCTTGCATGACCTGTTAGCCGCCGGAGTTCGCCGCGTAGCGTGTGGCAAACAGTTTCTATCGCCGGAAATTGCCACAACGGTAACCAACGCCAGCGCTGGAAACAATGAACAACTGACTGAACGTGAATTGGACGTCGTGTTGCTCATGAACGATGCGGCCAATACCAATGAAATGGCTGCCGCGCTGGGGGTCAGCCGCCGGACTATCAACCGCCTTCAGACCAATATCTGCGAGAAGTGGGATATCCGCTCGCGAGACCAGATC
>CAZMNL010000667.1:0-2308 GCA_964567525.1 uncultured Anaerolineaceae bacterium | reverse complement strand
AACTGCCCGTGATCGCGGACGCGGTGCTGCGCCGCGCGGATCGCGGCGATCTCGCGGTGCAGGTCGCGCCCACGCCGGACCTGGAACGCGATATCGCGCGTGTTGAGCGCGCAGTGCTGCGGCTGGCAGCGGCAGTGCTGGCGGCGGGTTTCGCGGTCAGCAGCACGGTGCTGGTCGTCGCGGACGAGCACACACTGGGGGCGGTGGGCTTCGCTGTGACGGGCGTGGCGCTGCTGCGCGCGTTGTGGTCAAACTGAGCGGCTGCCGGGCATATGTGGCGAGAGTTTGAAAGGTGAAGTGTGGAGATGCGTATTCGACCGGATATCAAGCGGCACTGGTGGGCGCTGCTGCTGCTGGCGGCGCTGGTGATCTTTGCGCGTAATGCGCTGGTGGTCTATCCGGGGGAGGGCGGTTATCCGCCGGTCAGTTTGGATGGCGTGCGCTACCAGTATGCCGGGTGGAGCATGGTCCAGGGGCGTATGCCCTACTCGGATTTGTGGGTAGTCAAACCGCCGGTATCTGTGGAAGTCCCTGCCCTGGTCGCGCTGGTCACCGGGTCAAACATGCGCTTCCACCATACGCTGATCGTCATCCTCACCGTGATCACGGTGACCGGCTGCGCGTGGCTGGTGGGGAAAATTGTCTATGACATGACCGGTGATGGGCGCGCGGCGCTGATCGCGGGGCTGTGTCTGCTCACGTTCACGATGTTCACGCAGATGGCCTTATTGGGCTACCGGCCCAAGTACATCACACTTTTTTTCGGGCTGTTGGCGATCTTGCTTGCACGCCGCGACCGCTTGTTCTGGGCGGGCGCGAGCCTGGTCGTTGCCGCCGGAAGCTGGCAGCCGGGTATCTTCTTCGTGCCGGTCGTGGGCGTTAACATGCTGCTGCGCGGCCTGACATGGAAACGCCTGGCGCGTGTTTGCGCGGGGGGCGCGTTTTTAACGTTGATCGCGGTCCTGCCGGTGGCGCTCGATGGCGGGCTGGACCTGATGGTTGAGCAAGTCATGGACGCGCCTCTGGACACTTCTCAGAGCAACAACGGCCAGGGGCAGCACTTGTTTATGTCTCTGATGAAAATTACCGACCTGACGCGGTTTTCCTTGCTGGTGTGGATCCTGGGCTTCTATGGCTTGCTCTTCGCGCTGGTGACGCTGCAACGCGAACGCCTGGAATTGATCGCCGGTGCAGCGTTATTCTCGCTGCAAGTGTTCGTTATCGACTTTGACTCCGTGCCGGACCTGTTTGTGCTGATGGCGTTTGCCTCAATGGGCGTGGGGCTGCTGATGGCAGACATCAACGCCGGGACGCTGGCGCGCTTTCGTGGGCGGGCGATGTTACTGGCGCTGGGCGCGCTGGGCCTGATGGCGCTGCGCGTCGTGCTGCTGCGCGTCGTGAGTTCAAAGCCCATCGATACAACGCTGGCGGTGATGCTGTTGCCGGCGATAATGCTGGTCGCCATTGTCATCAGTTCACAGCGCCCGCATGTGCTGCGGCGCGGTCTGGCGCTTTTGCTGCTGGTCGCCCTGTTTCTTAATGTGGGGCTGCTGGGCGTTGATGGCGTGACCTACAAGGACCCCTTACGCTACCCCCCTATGGACCCGCTGATCGAAAGCGATCCGGACCGTTTTGGGCTGCCCAGCCTGACGTACATGTACTGGTACCGCGTGGTCCCGCCGGGCTGCCACTATCGCCTGGGGTCGGAGGAACGCGCCTATATGGAAAGAGAAGGCCGCACGATTTACGATAGCTGCCGCTGATGGCACGCACGCCCCCTTACGCCCGGAATCAAAACGCCCCGTATCCGCACAAGATACGGGGCGTTGGTGGGGTCTAACGCCAGAGCTTAGTTGTTCAGGCGTACGACTTCGCTGGCCTGCAGGCCCTTCGGTCCCTGTGTGATCTCGAATTCAACACGGTCGCCCTCGTTCAGTTCGCGGTAACCGCCGCCGACGATGCCGCTGTAGTGTACGAAGACATCGGGGCCGTTTTCGCGCTCAATAAAGCCGAAGCCCTTCTGCGAGTTGAACCACTTGACCGTGCCCTGAATACGTTCTGCCATTGGAAGTACCTCTTCCTTACTACATATGAAACGAATACTGTAGGGTGAGGAACGCGAGTCGCACAAAAAAATCGCCGTGACAAGGTGCGTCACGACGATGATGCCGATCTTCGAACAACCTCTACACTACGCTGTTTATCATATGACGTTTTTCACGCGGCGTCAATAAGCAGATTCAGGGAAGATGCATTCCAGATTGGGGATAGAATTTTTTCACCACAGAGAACACAGAGATCACGGAGA
>CAZMNL010000666.1:1809-2311 GCA_964567525.1 uncultured Anaerolineaceae bacterium | reverse complement strand
GACATTCTGGATCGCTTTACCGTCCGTGCTGGCCGAAAGCGTCACGTCCATCTGGTACGGGATGCCGGACTCCTCCGCGCGCGTGATGAGCAGGTCGCGCACGATTGCCGGGACGATCAAGCCGGTGTCGCGCGCCTTGATCGCGGTTCCCGCGCCCATCGTGACCGCCGTGTTTTTGCCGTGCGGCTGGTCAGCGTTGGTGGCATCAATCGCCAGCGCGAGATGCGGCTCAATGCCGAAGGTGGCCGGTCCTGCGCCGCGCGTGCCGACTTCTTCCTGCGTGGTGAACACAAAGTAGATGCTGTGTGGCGTGCCTTGTTGTTTGACACGGCGCATGGCGTCGATCTGGATCGCGCAGCCGGCGCGGTTGTCCAGGCTCTTACCGATCACACGGCTGCCGCGCTGCTGCGTTGTGCCCACGAATGCCGCCGGATCGCCGACGCTCACAGCGGCGTTGGTGAAGTCGTCACCGCCGCCGGATTCGCTCACGTCGATGTAGAAG
>CAZMNL010000666.1:0-1799 GCA_964567525.1 uncultured Anaerolineaceae bacterium | reverse complement strand
TCAACTGGGTAGGTGCTTCGATCTCCTGTGTCCAGAAGCCGTCGAAATCCGGCAGGCTGCGGCGGCTGGTATACTGCTTATCGACGCCGATCACGCCGGTCACGCCGTTCTCGAACAGCACGCGCGCGCCCAGCAGCGTACCGGGGAACAGCGTCCCCAGCGGGGCAAAACGCGCGAAGCCCTGCTTGTCGATGTGGCTGACGATCAGGCCGATCTCGTCCAGGTGGGCGGCGGTCATCACGCGGCGCTCGCCCTGCCCCACGCGGCAGATCAGGTTCCCGAACGGGTCCACCGTGATCTCGTCGGCGAGGTCTTCGACTTCCGCGCGGATATCGTCACGGATGCGGTGTTCAAAACCGGGCGGCCCCCAGGTTTCAGCGAGTGTTTTAATCAGTTCGTACACAGAGTTTAATCCTTGTAGTTGTCAGTTGTCAGTAAGGGCGTATTGCATACGCCCGGTTTGTGGCGTGCATTGACCGGCCAGCCCCCCTTGAGGGGGGCTTTCGAGTTATAGCCCTGTGCTTTAGCGCAGGGCGAGGATCGATACCCCTACCGTTCCAATATCGTCTCATCCAACTGCATCCACGCCGCGCGCAGCAGCCGGGCCTGATTCTCCCAGTCCGACAGACACATGATCAGGTTCGGGCCGTGCAGATAGCGGCAGGGCGTGGACACCGTCACGCTGGGCACGCCGCGCCCGCTGATGTGAATCGCGCCCGCGTCCGTGCCCCCGGCGTGCTGCGGCGAGCGGAACTGGTGCGGGATGCCTTGCGCGTCCCCCACGCGCACGAGATGCTGCACCAGGCGCGGATCGCAGATCGTGCGCCGGTCCGCGACCGTGATCACGGCCCCGCCGCCCAGCGTGGTGATCGTGGTCTGGTCGGGTTCGTCGGGGTCCTGCGGGTGATCGTGGCAGGCGGTGGTTTCCATCACGAAGGCGACATCGGGTTCGATGCGGTTGGCGGCGACTATCGCGCCGCGCAGCCCGACCTCTTCCTGCACCGTGAACGCCGCGTAGAGGTCAAACGGCAGCGGTTCCTCGCACAGCAGGCGGATCAGGTTGGCGCAGCTTGCGCGGTCGTCGAATGCCTTGCCGCGCACCGTCGGCCCCAGTTCGGTGAAGGGGCTGTCGAACGCGATCAGGTCCCCGCGCGCGGCGGCTTTCTGCGCGGCTTCGCGGCTGGATGCGCCGATATCGATGCGCAGCCGGTCCATCGAGACGGTGTTCGTGTCCGTGTTGAGGTGGATCGGCGTCCACTGTACCACGCCCGGCACGCGGTCCGGCCCGACCTGCATGCGCAGCCCCGGCAGGATGCGCTCGTCCACGCCGCCGACGCTGTCAAACCGGATCGCGCCGTCGCTGTCGTGGCCGGTCACCATCAGGCCGACTTCGTCCATGTGCGCCGCCGCCATCACGCGCAGGTTGACCGCGCCCGTACCGCGTTTGAGCGCGATCAGGCTGCCCATCGGGTCAATGTACATATCATCGACGTGGTGCTGAATCTGGCGCGCGATAAAGTCGCGGACCGCGCCCTCGTCGCCGGAGACGCCGACCAGCTCGGACAGTTTGCGTAACAACGTGATCATCTCGCTCATACCGCACCGCCCGGCAGCGTAACGTCTTTGGGAAACGCAAAACCAATCGAGTCCATAAAATCCGCATCCAGCCCGGCGACAAACGCCGCCATCAGGCGCGCGGTGCGGCGGATATCGCGCAGATCGACGATCTCGCTGGGCGAGTGCATGTTGCGCATGGGAATGCTGATCAAAATGGTCGGGACTCCGGTGCGGCTGACCTG
>CAZMNL010000665.1:0-2317 GCA_964567525.1 uncultured Anaerolineaceae bacterium | reverse complement strand
GCTTATCGTCGTACTGGGGGGCGCGATCCTGATCGGGTTGCAGATCAAGCCGCGCCCGTTCCCCGACTATGCCGAACGCACCCCGCCGCTGACCACCGTCCCGCTTCCCGATGACCTGCCGGAGCCGGTCGCGCGTTTCTACGACGTGATCACCGGGGGGACCGGCGAGATTCCCGTGATCGACAGCGTGGTGCTGACCGGGCGCGCCGAGATGCGGCTGATGGGCGTGCCGTTCAAGGCGCGGTTCCGCTTCACGCATGACGCCGGGAACGGCTACCGCCACTACATCGAGGCGACCACCTGGAGCCAACCGCTGCTCAAGATCAATGAGCGTTACGTGGACGGCGCGAGCCTGTTCGAACTGCCCTTCGGCACGCTCGAAGACGATCCCAACACCAACCAGGGCGCAAACCTGGCGGTCTGGGGCGAGGCGATCTGGTTCCCGTCGCTCTTCGTCACCGACCCGCGCGCGCGCTGGGAACCGGTAGACGCGCAGACCGCGCGCCTGGTCGTACCCTACGGCGATACGGAAGAAACCTTCACGGCGGTCTTTGACGCCAACACCGGCCTGCTGGACTACATGACCGCCCTGCGCTTTAAGGGCGAGGACGCCACCGACAAAACGCTGTGGACCATCGAGCCGCGCGGCGACTGGATCGACGCGCACGGGATGCTGATCCCTGAATCCGGCGCGGCGACCTGGGCGGACGAAGATGGTCCCTGGGCGGTCTTCACGATTGAGGATGTGGTTTACAACGTGGATATCCGCGCGTATCTCCGGCAGAAGGGGCTGTAGGGGCGGGCGCAGGTCGGCACCCGCCCCCTATTACGGCTATTCTCCCGCTTTCGTCAGCGTGAGCGTAAACGCGCCTTCCCCGCTCACGCTGGTGATCTCGACTGTGTACATACCGCTGGCGGGCAGTTCGAAGCCGCTGATCTGCCCGTTCAGGCCGGGGCCGCTGTCGTCGTCTTCGTCCAGCAGGTCGCCGCCGGGACCGGCCAGCGAAAGGTAGGTATCCAGCGCGGCGTTATCCGGCGTGCCGGTGAACACCGTGATCACGTCGCCCGCCACCCCCAGGAAACTCCACCGCGCCACCGTATCCGCTGCGAGCGTATCCTGCACGGTCTGCCCGTAAGCGATCAGCGACGTGCCGGGCAGCGGGGTCGCGGTCACATCCGGCGTGCGGGCGTCTTCATCCGGCCAGATCACCGGCCACACCCCGACACGCTCGCCGCGCCCGGCGGAGTCGAGCACCGGCAGCGCGCCGATATCCAGCGCTATACCGTCACGGGCCAGCGTGCCCGCATCGGCAGCGATCCAGCCGGTCACGCCGCCGCCGTAGCCAAAGATCGCGTCACTGCCGGACGTGCGCGCCAGCGCCACAAACGGATCGCCAGAGTCCAGCGTGTGCAGCGTCTGCGCGCCGCTGAGCGCGGTTTCGCGCACGGGCGTGCCGTCCGCTTTGACCGTCACCAGCGCGACCACCGCGCGATCAACCGTCAGCGCGGGGGATGCCACGTTCAGCGGCAGGTAAGCAAAGTCATCAAACGCGGCGGCTACCGGGCTGTCCGAGTCCACAAAGGTATACGTGGCGGGGCGCGCGCTGCCGATCACGTGCTGGCGGTTGATTACGGCCCCGATGCGTTCGTTGTTGACGTACAGTTCGAGATAGTCGCCGATCACCAGCACGCCGAGCGTATTCCGCGCGTCCGTCCCGGTACGGATGCTGTCCACCGTCACCGGCCCGAACAGGTCCACGCGCCCGGATTCCGTGCTGATGCTGACCAGCGTCACCTGCTGCGCGTGGTCGAAGGCGTAGAAGTAGAAATTGCTGGTATCCACCACGCGCAGCGCCAGCCCGATCTGGTAGTAGTCGGTTTCGCTGGTCAGGCGGCCCGTCACCTGCGCGTAGAAGGCCGCGTCCCCTTCGATCAACGGCTGCGCATACGACCAGCGCAGGAAGTCGATCTCCGGCGCGGTGATCAGCAGTTCGCTGTCGATGATGTCGCCAAAGCGCCAGTCGTTTTCGTTGGTGTCGAAGCGGTCCAGCACCGGATCGCCCAGGTCCAGCGGAAGCTGCGCCAGCGTTTCGGCGGACGGCGGCACGGGCAGCGCGTCATCGCGCAGCGCGGCCCCCTCCACCACCAGCGACCCGGCGATGTGTTGCAGCGCGAACTGGAAATCGCGCGTGTACGCGCTCTGCGGCGCGATGCCGATCAGCAGCAGCCAGTCATCCTCCGCCAGCGCAAACCCCCAGCTCCACACGTGCAGCCCCGAACCGGGATCGAGCACGTCTAGCGTATAGCCGGGCGCGTT
>CAZMNL010000664.1:0-2331 GCA_964567525.1 uncultured Anaerolineaceae bacterium | reverse complement strand
ATGCGCAGCCGCAGCCCGCGTTTGTCCAACGGACCGGATTTTTCGCCGAAACCGTAATAGTGCTCGTCCGGGCGGCGTTCGAGGTAGTGAAACACCGCACTGCCCCGGCGATCATACGTGTACGGGCGCTCGATCAGGTCGGCGGCGAAGATTTGCCCGCCCGCATCCGCCCAGGTGATGCGAAAATCGCCGGTCTGGATGGCGACCTGTAACTGCGCCGTGCGGATCGAAATACCGTCATCGGTTGTCTCGATCTCGACTTCCGGCAGCGGGAATGGCGTCATGTCATCACGGCGGCGGCCTTCGCGGGGGGTGTCGCCGTCTGACCCGCAGACGATCCAGGTGCGATCCATGCGCGGGAAACCGTCCGGGTAATGCCGCACGCGCACAAGGCCGTGATCGAGTACGTTAACGATGATCGCTTCGCCGCGCGATCCGGTGAATGTGAGCTTGTTTGCGGGTGTGCCGCGCAGGGTGACGTGTTCGGGGCTGATCAGGTGCATGGGCGTGGTGCGGTCCTTTCTGCTGAAGAAGTCTATTCGGTTGGGGCAGAGTATAGCGCGGGGCTGCGGACTGCACACGGGTGCTACCCCGGCGGCTGGTGCTGAATCATTAAAACCAAATTCACACCGCAGAGGTCGCTGAGAACGCAGAGAGTAAAAAGTAAACAGAGAGAGAGAGTCTTTTCTCCTATTCTCCTATTCTCCGTTTTTCCTCCGCGCACTCTGCGGTAAAGTTTTTGTTTGACAGAGTCGCCCCTACCCCGGCGGCGCGGACGAAATCCGGTTAATCAGCGGGGCAGGCAGGCGCACGTCCTGCGCCGGGGCAAGATCGCCCGCCAGACGCCGCAGCAGCAGTTCAGCGCCTCGCCGCCCGATGGTGTCGCCGGGCAGCGCGAAGGTCGTCAGCGGCACTTCGAAATGCTGCACCGTGATCACGTTATCAACCGACACCAGCGAGATATCGTCCGGGATGCGGCGGCCCAGGTCGCGCAGCGCCTTGTACGTGCCCATCGCGGCCACGTCATTGAAGCAGAACACCGCTGTAATGTGGTCATAACTGCCGTCTGCGAAACACGCGCGGGCGGTGTCGTAAGCGGGTCCGGCCAGGTGATTTTCGATCACGCTGGAGATCGGGTCCGGCGTGTCATGTGCATCGGGGCGCGGCTCGTCGATCACCACGATATGTGGTTCGAGTCCCGCTTCGTGCATAGCCTGCTCATACCCGGCGGCGCGATCCTGCCCGGTGCTGTAGTCCAGCATTCCGAAGTGCAAAATTTGCCGGTGGCCCAGTTCGATCAGGTGACGCGCGGCGTCGTAGCCCACGCGGAAATTATCCGTCGAAACCGAGTCGATGGTCAGGACCGGACTGGGTCGCCCGATGAACAACAGCGGCACGCCGTGCACTTGCAGCCGTTCGACAGTGGCGTGAAAGTCCCCGTAACGCGGCGGAGTCAGGGCCAGCGCGACCACGTGCTGCGCCAGCAGATCGGACACGATCTCATCCAGTACGGCGGCTTGCTCGTTGTGCAGCGCCATCACCATGCCGTAATCCGCCCCACGCACAACCGCATTAAACGCCGCCGCCAGTTGGGGATAGAAGAAGTGGAAGTTCGGCGTAGACACCACCAGTCCGATCAGGCCCAGACGCCGGACCTCTTGCGGTGGTTCCATCACGAATGTGCCGGTGCCGGGCACGCTTTGCAGCAGACCGGCCTGGATCAGGGCGCTGATCGCCTGCCGCACGGTCGCGCGGCTGACATTGATCGCCTGCTGCAAGGCACGCTCGGAAGGCAGGCTCGCGCCGGGCGGCAGCGTCCCATCCACGATCTGCGCGTGGATGGCGCGGCGCAAGCGCACATGCAGCGGGGCGGGGACGGGTGCGTGAACACTCTCCTTGATACGTTGCAGGTCCATATAGGGTTTCCTTACGGGTAAAAAGCGTACCGGTCCGTACCAAGAGCGTAACGGTTTTGTATATGTTCGTCAATGCACCCACCGGGCGGTAGGGTTAGCGTTCCGTTTGGGGGACTGATTGCATTGCGGGCAGACCTTTTGTATGCTTGGCACAGGATGTGAGTCTGTCAGGGTGTCAGTCAAAAGCCGTTCAGTGCAGAAAGCGTAACGCATCATGGCCCAACGCCCAGTATACCGCCAGGAAGCGCTCGACAATCTCGCCTCGCCGGAAGAACTCGATCACCTGATGCAAATTACGCGGCCCGGTTCGTGGCTGCTGCTGGCCGGGTTCGGCGTGGCGCTGCTGATGGTGCTGTTCTGGGGCATTTTTGGACGCATCACCACGCCCCTCGAAAAATCCGGCACGCTGGTGCTG
>CAZMNL010000663.1:1987-2333 GCA_964567525.1 uncultured Anaerolineaceae bacterium | reverse complement strand
GACGACGATATCCGTTGGGCATCAGGTCTGCTTGGCCTGCCACCAGAGCGTCTGGGGTTCGCCGTTGATATACCGGCACACAAACGCATACAACGTAATGCGCAGGTGTGTATAGGCGTGTTTGACCACGCCGACCTGGTGTTCCACCGCGATTTCGATTCCCAGTTCCTCGCGTATTTCTCGTTTCAAACACGCTTCCAGGCTTTCGCCCAGCTCGCGCTTACCGCCGGGGAATTCCCACAGGCCGCCGAGCATCCCATCAGTGGGGCGCTGCGCGATCAGGATGCGGCCATCGTCGCGGCGCGTGATGGCGGCGGTCACGTCGAAGTGCGGCGTTTTCGCTTTC
>CAZMNL010000663.1:0-1977 GCA_964567525.1 uncultured Anaerolineaceae bacterium | reverse complement strand
GCTTTCGGCGCTTTGACCGGGCGCGCGTGCTGGGTGTTGTTGCGGTGCGCGGCGCAGAACTGCGCCACCGGGCAGATCGCGCAGTCCGGTGATTGGGGCGTGCAGATGCGGCGGCCCAGTTCCATCAGGCCCTCATTCCAGGATGCGGCGCGTCCGGCGGGGAGCACTTGATCGGCGATATCCCACAATGCGTTTTGCGTGGCGGTCTGGCGCACATCGTCAGCGATATCGTGCCAGCGCGTGAAGATGCGGATCACGTTGCCGTCCAGCAGCGGCGCGTCCTGGTCGAACGCGAGACTCGCAATCGCCCCGGCGGTATAGCGCCCGATGCCGGGTAGCGCTTGCAGTTCCTCGACCGTTTGCGGGAATGTGCCGACGTGTTGGTCCACGACCTGACGGGCGGCGCGGTGCAGGTTGCGCGCGCGGCTGTAGTAACCCAGCCCTTCCCACAGCTTGAGTACGTCATCCAGCGGCGCAGCGGCGAGATCATGCACGGTCGGAAACCGTGCCAGGAATCGTTCGTAGTAAGGAACAACCGTGTTGACCTGGGTTTGTTGCAGCATGATCTCGGACAGCCAGATCGCATAGGGATCGCGCGTGCGCCGCCAGGGAAGATCGGCCTTGTGCGCCGCGAACCAGTCGATCAGGGCCTCGTGCAGAGCGGGGAGTTCGTCGCGTTGGATTGTCATACTGTCTCCCGTTTGAGGATGCTGTACTGGTTGGCGTTTTCGGTGCGACCGTCGGCGCGGTAGGTAGTGACTTCGTGCAGGCCGGTGGCGGCGATCAGATCGCGGTGCTCGTCGTCGTCAACGAAATGGCAGTAACGCAGCGCGCGTTCCCCGCGCCGCCAGTCCAGCAGGTAATCGTGCGCTTCCACGTCGATATCGTCCGGCCAGGGCACAATGCGCGTGCGGAAGCGTTCGAAGTCGTAGAAGCGCCACGCGGCAAACGCGAAGTACCCGCCCAGTTTGACGCGCGCCGCGCACTGCCGCATGAACTCCCGGCGGTGCTGTGCGCCGGGCACGTGGTGCAGCACGCCGAACAGCGCCACGAGATCGTAACCGATGTTCGTATCCGGCAGTGGGGTTTCGATGATATCCTGCGGTATGATCTGCGCGTCGATGTGTGCGAGCGCGGCGCGGGCGCGGTCTAGCAGCGCGGGGTTGTTGTCGATGCCGGCATAGGTGATCTGTGCTGCGCCCAATTGCTCCACCAGGAAGACGCCAAAACGTCCGTTGCCGCAGCCGATATCCAGCACGCGCAGCGGCGGGTCGAGGTGCGGCAACAGCGCTTCCCAGCCCGGCCAGGGCTGCCCGCGCGACTCGTCGAAATCCGTCGCGGTGACGCGGTAAAAGTCGCGGTTGATGGCGTTCAGGCGTTTAATTGTGGTCTCGTTCATGGTAGGATCAAGCACTCTATTTGACTATGTACTGGAATGTGATGCTGTATGGCGAAACAATATCGTCCCCCGGTGGATGTTGATCAATACCGCGAGCCGTTGTTAGCGATCTTACACGCAGTTGTGCAGACGCCCAACCTGGACCAGAAACGATTGCTCCAGATTCTCAAGTTATATCCCCGTGATGGTGCGGGTTTGTTCAACAAAAACGACCTGATCCACGCCTATCGCGCGTTGGCGGGCACGGGCGGTTTGCCACCGTTCGAACCGGCGGTGCTGGTCCGGCTGCGTATGAAGCCAATCCGCACGATGTCCGGTGTGACGCCCGTAACCGTGCTGACCAAGCCGTACCCGTGTCCCGGTGCGTGCATCTTCTGCCCCAACGATGTACGGATGCCGAAAAGCTACCTCAGCGATGAACCGGGGGCGCAACGCGCCGAGCAAAACGGCTTTGACCCGTACTTGCAGACCTACACGCGCCTGCAAGCCTATCACAACCTCGGCCATCCGACGGACAAGGTTGAGATCATCGTGCTCGGCGGCACGTGGTCGTTCTATCCTGAAACGTACCAAATCTG
>CAZMNL010000662.1:0-2337 GCA_964567525.1 uncultured Anaerolineaceae bacterium | reverse complement strand
GGGGGGGGGAGGTAAACTACCCCAGCCGCAGCAGCAGCCCCTCACGTCCGCGCAGGTCCAGCGCGCCCAGCAGCACCGGGCCGGGCCGGTCCATGTGCGTGCTGAGCAGCACCTCAGCGGACGCGCCCAGCCGCCCCAGGTCGAGCGCGTGATCGTGCCCGCCGAAGTTCAGCACCACCAGCACCGTTACGCCGTCTTTCGCGCGCGTGTAGGCCAGCACATCTTCCGGCACGCCCGCCACGAACGCGAACTCGCCCGCCGCGTGCAGCACGGGCAGCGCGCGGCGCAGCGCGATCAGGCGTTGGACGAGGTGCAGCAGCGCGCGCGGGTTATTCTGCTGTGCGGCGACGTTTACCGCGTCCGCGTCCGGCGCGAGCGGCAGCCAGGGCGTGACGTGCGGCGCGCAGAATCCCGCGTTCGGTGACGAGTCCCACTGCATCGGCGTGCGCTGCGGATCGCGCGATACGTCCGCATCCGGGTTGTTGATGCCCCAGGGGTCCTGCCACAGCGCGCGCGGGAGCGGCACGTCGCTCATGCCGATCTCGTCGCCGTAGTAGATCGTGGGGATGCCCCACAGCGTGAGCAGCATCATCATGGCCGCGCGCATGTTCTCGCGCCCGAAGCGCGTCGCCGGGCGCTTGCGGTCGTGGCTGCCGATCACGAAGTTGGGCGTCGCGCCGGACGGCATCACCGCGTAATACGCCGCGATGATCTCCTGCATTTGCAGCGCGTCCCAGTCGGCCTCCCAGTGCAGCTTGAAGTTAAACGGCACGTGCAGCTCGTCCAGCCGGTCGCCGTAGTACTGCACGAGGTGCGCCGGGTCGGTCATGACCGTTTCACCGATCATCACGCGGTCGCCGCTGTAGCTGTCGAAGATGCGGCGCATGTTCTTGAGGATCGCGTGCATTTCCGGCTGGTGAATGTCGTATTTGCGCTCCAGTGTGCTGGTCAGCGAGGTGGGACTCGGCACGGCAATTGGCGGGTTATCGGGGAAATCCGCGTGTTTGATCAGCATCGTCACCACGTCGATCCGGAAGCCGTCCACGCCCTTATCCAGCCAGAACCGCAGCGCGTCGTGCATCTCGGCGACCACTGCCGGGTTGCGCCAGTTGAGGTCGGGCTGCTTGTCAAGGAACAGGTGCAGGTAGTACTGGCCGGTCGCCTCGTCGAGCGTCCACGCCGGGCCGCCGAAGAACGATTCCCAGTTGTTGGGCGGCCCGCCATCCGGCGCGGGATCGCGCCAGATGTACCAGTCGCGTTTGGGGTTCTCGCGCGAGGACCGCGACTCGACAAACCAGGGGTGCTCGTCCGAACTGTGATTCGGCACGAAGTCCAGGATCACGCGCAGGCCGCGCGCGTGGGCCGTTTCCAGCAGGCGGTCGAAGGTCGCCATATCGCCGAACAGCGGGTGAATGCCCCGGTAATCCGAGACATCATAGCCGAAGTCCGCCATCGGCGAGGGGTAGATCGGCGAAATCCAGAGCGCGTCGATGCCGAGCCATGCCAGGTAATCCAGCCGGTTGATGATGCCTTGCAGGTCGCCGACTCCGTCGCCGTTCGAGTCCTGAAAGCTGCGCGGGTAGACCTGGTAGATCACGCCGTCCCGCCACCAGAGGTAGTTATCGTTGCTCATGCGCTATTTTCTCCGTGAGTGCAGGCAAAGCACGCCCGTGCCATCGTGTGCATAGGCGCGAATGCCGCGATTATAGCGCAAGGCGGTGAAATGTCAGGGCACAGCGCGCAGCGTGTTGAGCACGCGCGCGACCGTGCGCTCATAATCGTCGTGCAGCGTGTCGGCGTAGGCCATCTGCCACACCGCGTAACGCGCCTGACCCACCGGGACCGCGATCACGATCTCGCGCGTGGCGTTCGGCGCGGCCTGCGCACTGAGCGCCAGCGGGACCTGGTCCGGGCGCAGGTTGGTATAGCGGCGCTCGACGGCGAACACGCAGTCGTCATAGGCCGCGCGCATTTCCAGCCGGGTATCGAGTACCTGCCCGCCGGAGACTTCCCCGCTAAAACCGCCGCTGGCCGCGAACTGCGTTTCGAGCGCCCGCATCCGCGCGCAGACGGTATCCGGCTCGCCCTCCGGCGGGGCGGGCAGCGGCACGATCTCGTACAGCGTCAGCGCGGCGACCATGCCGCCCGACTCCAGCGCGTCTTCGCCCGTCTCGACCAGCCGCACCACCGGCATGATCGTGCCATACGCCGGGTCGCGGATCACGCTGCTGAACCCGGTTTCCAGCGACTCCCACAACGCCGCCGAGCCGGGAAACGCCGCCGCGAGATCGTCGCGCGTAGATCGCCACGCGGCGTTATCGGTGTTGGCGGGCCGCC
>CAZMNL010000661.1:0-2337 GCA_964567525.1 uncultured Anaerolineaceae bacterium | reverse complement strand
CCAGGGGCGCTGTGGTCGGTGTGCGGTGCTGATCCAGCAGGGCCACGTGCGCCGGCGCAGCACCCTGCGCCTATCCCCCGAAGATGTGCAGGCCGGGTATGCGCTGGCCTGCCAGTCGGTGATCGAAGGTAACGTCTCGGTGGTGGTGCCGCCGCAGGAGAAGATCGAACGGCGGCTGACCACCGACCGCGTGGCGATCACAGTCGAACACCCGGCGGGATACGATGCTGCGCAATCGCAGCCCGTGCGCTATGTGCGCCTGCACATCGACCCGCCCACGATGGACGATCAAACCGATGACTGGAGCCGCCTGCACACCGCCCTGCGCCAACGTACCGGAATCCAGGCGTTCGAGATCGGGCTGAACCCGCTCAGGAACCTGGGGCACGTGCTGCGCGAGGGGCAGTGGAAAATCACCGCCCTGGTAGAAACCGACACCTGGCTGCGGCCCGATGGCCCGGCGCGCGTGATCGACCTGTACCCCGGCCACCTGCCGGACGACGCCTCGATCTGGGGGGCGGCGGTGGACATCGGCACCACGACCGTCACGGTGCTGCTGGTGGACCTGCATACCGGCGAGGTTCACGCCCAGGCAGCGGAATACAACCGCCAGATCACGCGCGGCGAGGACGTGATCTCGCGCATCATCTACGCGACCAGAAGCAGCGGCAGCGAAGAAATGCGCACATTGATCCTGCAAACCGTCAACGCGCTGCTGGAGGCCGCCTGCCAACGCGCCGGGACAACCCCGCTGCACATCGTCAAAGTGACCGTCGCCGGGAACAGCACCATGATCCACCTGCTGCTGAATCTCCCGGCAGAGTGTATTCGCCTGTCGCCGTTCGTGACGGCGATCAACCATCCCCCACCGCTGAAAACGCACGAGATCGGGTTTACCGTACATCCAGAGGCGACTATCGACTGCCTGCCCGGTGTCGCCAGCTATGTTGGCGCGGATATCACGGCGGGCGCGCTGGCGGCGGGCCTGGATACCGCCGAACCCGTGACGCTGTTCATGGACGTGGGAACCAATGGCGAGACGGTGCTGGGTAACCGCGACTGGCTGGTGACGTGTGCCTGTTCCGCAGGCCCGGCGTTTGAGGGGGCGGGCGTACTCTATGGAATGCGCGCCACGACCGGCGCTATCGAGGAAGTGTGGATCGATGGCGCAGACTACGAGCCAACCTGCCGCGTGATTGGCGGTGGGCAGGCGCGCGGCTTGTGCGGCAGCGGCCTGATCGCGCTGCTGGCGGAGATGTTCATCACCGGCGTGATCGACAAAAGCGGCAATATCAACCTGGACCTGCTGACGCCGCGCGTGCGCCAGGGTGAGCACGGCCCTGAATACGTGGTGGTCTGGGCCGAAGACACCGATATCAACCACGATATCACGATCACGCGCGTGGATATCGACAACCTGCTGCGTGCCAAAGCCGCGATCTATGCCGGTTTTGCAGTGCTGGCGGAGAGCGTTGGCGTCTCGGAAGAGATGGTCGAGCAGGTGTTCATCGGGGGCGCGTTCGGGCAGTACATCAACATCGAAAAAGCGATGCAGATCGGCCTGCTGCCGGATATGCCCTGGGAACAGTTTCACTTTCTGGGCAATACCTCGGTGCGCGGTGCATACCACGCCCTGATCGACCGGGCAGCACGCCGCAAACTGACGGCGATTGCCGAGCGCATGACGTATATTGAGCTTTCCGCCGACAACCGTTTCTACGAAGCCTTCACATCGGCGCTGTTTCTGCCCCACACCGATCTCGCACGCTTTCCGACGGTGCAGGCAGCGATAGTTTAAGGGAAACAGCCCATGTATATCATTGGCGAAAATATTCATATCATCTCGGACCGGGTGAAAGAGGCGCTCAAGGAGCGCAACGCTAAATTTTTCCAGGACCTCGCGGTTAAGCAGGTCGAAGCCGGGGCACAGGCGCTCGATCTGAACCTCGGCCCGCGTAAAAAAGACGGGGAAGAAGTCTTCCCCTGGATGGTCGAGACGGTCGAGGCGGTGGTCGATGTACCGCTGAGCTTCGACAGTACCAACGTCCAGGGCATTGAGGCCGGGCTGAAGAAGATCACCAAAGCGCAGCCGATCATCAACTCCACCTCGGCGGAACCCGAACGACTGGAACGTGTGCCCCCGCTGGCGAAAAAGTACAACGCGCGCCTGGTCGCGCTCACGATGGGCAAAAGCGGTATCCCCGTCAGTGCTGACGAGCGCGTGACGATTGCCATCGAGCAGTTAATCCCGCGCATGTTGGAGATTGACTACCCGATCACGGACCTGATCATCGACCCGCTGGTGCTGACCGTCTCCGGCTGCCAGGAATACTGCCC